>NZ_RAWD01000292.1:0-12004 GCF_003612065.1 Corallococcus sp. CA047B | reverse complement strand
GGGCGGGGCGATCCCGGAGGCCTTCGACGGGGTGGGCCGGCACTACCTGGCGGTGGACGTGGATCCGTCGCTGGGGGTGCGCGACGTGGCGCTGGTGCGGGTGGACTGATCCGCGCGGGGTCCTTGACGAAGCGCGCGGGGCCGAGTTTCCGGCCGCTTAGCGGACCCCCTTGAAAGGGCACTGAACATCTGGGCAGATAGGCGGCCTCAACGCCTTGTGAGGAGGCCTGCCCATGTTCGATTCCCCCGAGAACGATTCCATCTCCCCCGCGCTGCGCGGGTTGCTCGAGCTGTTCGCCACCGACCTGGCCGACGTGAAGTTCCCGGACGTGGACACGGAGGTGCTGGGCGAGGCCGCGGTGCAGGTGCGCCAGAAGGCGGAGGCGGTGGCGCGGGCGCAGGCGGCGCTGGACGCGGCGAGGCAGGCGCTGAACGAGAGCCAGGAGTCGCTCCTGCAGAAGGGCCAGCGGGCGCTGGCCTACGCGAAGGTGTTCGCGGAGGACGACGCGGAGCTGGGAGCGAAGCTGGAGGCCATCCACCTGCCGCGTCCGACGCGCAAGGCGAGCGGGCCGTCACAGGTGGCGGAGCCGGTGAACGCGACGCCGGGCTCCGACGAGAACGCCCCGCGCCGTCGCGGCCGTCCCCCCAAGGTGCGTCCGGTGGCCGGTGGCTCGCTGTTCACCGAGGGCGGCAACACCCCGGAGTCCCTGGCCAGCGCGCAGGACGACGCGGCCTCGGGCCTGCCGTCGTAGGCTGAAACGAAACCGCGTGCCCCTGGCCTGAGGCCGGGAGCACGCGGTCCGTGTGTCACGTCACGCTCGAAGCTAGTTCTTCGGGAACGCCGTCCAACCGGCCAGCCAGTTGGTGGTGCCCACCGCGCCGACGAAGCGCGCGCTGGCGTCGAAGCCCGCGCCGGGCGTGGCCGCGTTGTCCGGGTTGAGCGCCGGGGAACCCGCCGCCGGGGTGAAGTCCGGAGCCTCCAGGTTCAGCGCCGCCGTGAGCTGGGGGTTCGCGACCTTGTTGTTCAGGCCCGTGGCCAGCACCTTCTCCGCCTCCACGAACTTGCTCACGTCCGCGTCGGTGACCGCGCCGGACGCGTCCTTCTTCGGGTTCGGCGCGTTCGGGATGGCCAGCGTGTCGCCCCGGTTGGACCAGAACAGCGTGCTCTGCAGCGACAGCTCCGGGTTGGCCGCGTTCCACAGCGCCGCGGAGGCCGTGCCGTCCACGTCGATGGCCAGGTCCGCGAAGTTCGCGACGATGATGTTGCGCAGCAGGCCGCCCGCGCCCGTGTTGAACACCAGGCCTTCCTGCGCGGGCGCCGTGCCCGCCGGACGCCCCGAGCCGATGAACGTCGCGTTCCAGATCTCCGGCATCGTGTGCGGCTGCGCGCCGTTGTCGTTCTTGTTGCCGGAGGCCTCGATGCCCCGGTTGCCCACCGTCGCGTTCTGCTGCACCACCAGGAACTGCACCTTGCCGCGCCAGCCCAGGTCGAAGTCCAGGCCGTCATCGTCCGTCTGCGTGATGACGACGTGCTTCAGGCCCGCCGTGCCGCCGAACATCTCCACGCCGTCGTCGGCGCCCTTGTGCACCTGCACGTAGTCGATGTCCGTCGCCGTGCCGCAACCGCCCACCGTCAGGCCGTTGAGCTCGTTGTCCTCGGCCAGCTCGTAGCCCGCGAACTCGATGCGCGCGTACTTCAGCGTGCCGCAGTTGTGGGCGTCATCCGTGCCGCCGTACTTCGTCTTCACGTCGCCGCTCGTCGCGAAGAAGCCCTCGACGGTGTTCTCGCCGCCGGCCACGTTGATGCGCGCCTTGCCCAGCAGCACCACGCCGCCCCAATCGCCGGCCGTGCGCGTGCCCGCCGCCTGCGCGCTGGTGAAGATGATGGGCTTCTCCGCCGTGCCCACCGCGTTGAGCTTCGCCTCACGGGTGACGACCAGCGCGCTGCCCTGGTCGCCCAGCACCGTGACGCCCGCCTCGATGGTCAGCGTGCCCTTCTCCACGAACACGTAGTTCTTCAGCGTGTACGTGGTGCCCGCCTTCCACGTCGTGTCCTCGGTGATGTTCGCGGTCACGTCCTGCGCGGTGGCCTGGGGGTCGCCGCCGTCCGGCTTGTTGTCGGGGTCCTTGTCGTCTCCGCAAGCGGACAGCAGCGTGAGGCTGGAGAGGGCGAGGACGGATGCAAACAGGCGCTTCATGGGTGACGTCCTTTCGGGAGGAAATGGGAACTACAGGGCCCAACCGAGCGCGGCGGTGAACGCCATGCCGGGCTTGTACGTCTGCACCGTCACGTCCCCCTGGCGGAGGGTGACGGACGCGTTGAGGAGGTTCGCGGCGGTCAGCTTCAGCTGCGTCGCGCCCAGCTTCTGGGTGAGGGTGATGTCCACGCGGTGGAAGGGCCGCTCGTACACGTCCGGCAGGCCCTGCACGCCGACCTCGCTGATGCGCTGGCCGTACACGTTGTAGAGGACCGCGAATTCGGTGCCGCTCTCCGGTCGCTCGTAGCCCACGTTGAGGTTGACCACGTAGGGCGACTGGCCCTGGAGCGGACGGTCCTTGTTCGTCTGCGCGCCCACCACCGCGGAGTCGCCCAGGTCCACCTTCGACTGGATGAGCGTGAGGTTCGCGCCCACGCGCACCGGACGCAGCGCGGGGGTGAAGCGCGCCAGCGACGTGCGCGCCTCCAGCTCCAGGCCGTAGCTGTCCGCGCCCGCGGCGTTCTCGAAGCCCAGGTCCCCGCTGTCCGGGTTGCGGATGACGCGCTCGATGGGGTCCTGGAAGCGCTTGTAGAAGGCGCTCGCGGCCAGCACGTCGTTCTCCCCGACGAACCACTCCACGCGCGCGTCCACGTTGTGGATGCGCGTCTCCAAGAGGTCGGGGTTGCCGGACACGTTCCGGCGGCGCACGAAGTCGAAGAAGATGAAGGGTGCGAGCTCCCGGAACGTGGGCCGCGCCAGCGTGTAGCTGTAGCCCGCGCGCAGGTTCACCTTCTCGGACAGCGCGTAGATGGCGTTGAACGACGGCAGCACGTCCAGGTAGCGCTGGTCGGTGCCGCTCTCGCCCTCCACGCCGGTGAAGGGGTCCTTCAGCGTGAGGTTCTGCGTGGACGCTTCCACGCGCACGCCGCCCACCAGGCGCAGCGGCTCCACGAGCTTGTAGTCCGCGGACACGTAGCCGGCGTAGATGCCCAGGAAGGCGTTGTAGGCGTCGTCCGCGCGGGTCGTCTCGCGCACGGTGATGGAGGTGCCCACGTTCTCCGGCGAGAAGAGCTGCTCGGGGGACTGGGTGCGGTCCACCGGCGTGTCGTTGAGCAGGTAGCGGAAGCGGCGCGCGCTGAAGTCGCGGAAGGACACCTGCGTCAGGCCGCCCACCTTCACGCGCAGGTCGGAGGTGAAGGGCAGGGTGAGGTTGACGCTGCCGCCGGTGGACGTCTCGCCCAGCTCGGCGAAGAAGCGCTCGCCGCTGTTGGGCTGGTTGGGGAAGGACAGCTGCGCGTCCGGGTTGTTCAGGCTGGCGCTGTAGAGGGTGTCGCGCGTGTCGGGTTCGTCGCGGTCCACGCGGGAGATGTTGGCCTGCCAGTCCAGCTCCGAGTCGCCCAGCAGCCCCAGGCGGTGGAAGCCGCGCAGCTGGGTGAAGGACAGCGCGCGGGTGATGAACTGGAGGCGGGTGCTGGAGTAGGCGTCGCCGCGCACGTTGTTGTTGCCGTTGGCGGTGTACGTGCGCGTGTCGGTGCCGCGCGTGTAGAGGCTGAAGAAGGTCAGCTCGTTGTCGCGGTCGAACTGGTAGCCCACGCTGGCAAGTCCACTGAGGTTCGCGGTGGAGAAGCCCTGCGTGGTGCGCGCGACGTCCTGGGGAATGAGCGCACCGGACTCGTCGCGGGACGCGCGGGCGAAGTCGCCCGTCTGCACGCCGTCGCGGTGGCCGTAGTTGACGGTGGCCAGGTAGCCCAGCCGCTGGTTGCCGAAGCGCAGCGTGTCGCCCAGCGACGCGCCCAGGCCCAGGTTGGGCACGGCGCGCGTGGTGCGCTTCTCCCAGACGTTGGTGAAGCTCTCCCACTGGCCTTCCAACTGCTGCGCTGACTCTCCACCCGCGCCCAGGCGGTGGTCGCGGGGCAATTCGGACGGCAGGCCGCGGTTGGAATCGGCGAAGCCCAGCGCCTCACCGAAGCCGCCCTGCGCCTGCGAGTTGCGCTCGCGGAAGGTCGTCACGGTGTCGCCGCCCAGGGTGAGGCGCGGCTTGAATTCGAACTGGGACGGGTAGGTGTTGGTCTCGATGAGGAGCGTGCCGCCGCCGAAGGTGCCCGGCAGGTCCGGCGTGTAGCTCTTCACCACGTTGAGATTCGCGAGCAGGCTCGTGGGGAACAGGTCCAGCGGCACGCTGGGCTCGTCCGGCTCCGGACTGGGCAACAGCGCGCCGTTGAGCAGCGTGGTGGCGTACCGGCCGCCCAGGCCGCGCAGCAGGACATACTTGCCGTCCACCACGGTGGCGCTGACCACGCGCTTCACGGCGTCACCGGCGCTGGAGTCCGGCGTGCGGGCGATCTCCTGCGCGCTGATGGCGTCGGAGACGGCGGCGGCCTTCTTGCGGTCCTGGAGCAGGGCGCCCTCGGCGCGGCGGTCGGAGCGGGCCTCGACGACGACCTCCTGCACCGCGCCCACGTCCGCGCTCAGCGCGACGTCCAGCTTCGTGGCCTTGCCCTGGGTGACGACGACGCCGGTGATGCGGCGGCCCTGGTACACGTCGTAGAAGGCGCGCAGGTCGTACTTGCCCGGCGGCAGCGCGAGCCGGTAGTTGCCGTCCAGGTCGGTGAGGGCCTGCTTCTGCGAGCCCGTCACCACCTTCACGGTGGCCTCGATGAGGCCCTCGCCGTTGGCCTCGTCCGTGAGCCGGCCGTAGATGCCGGTGAAGCCAGGGGGCGGCGCGGCGGACTCCGCGAGGGCTTCATCGCCCATCGCCGCCTCGTCGGACGCTGTGGCCTCGGTGCCTTCGGTAGGAGTCGCGGAGGGATCCGTCACGGTGCCGGTCTGCGCGGCGGCCGGAGCGGAAGGATCCACGGGCTGCGCGGACTCAGGGCTCACGGGCGCCGGGTTCGCGGCGCTCCCGGGCTGCGTCCCCAGGGAAGGCGCGGGGCTGGTGGGCAGTGAACCGTCCGGCTGTGACGCAGCGGACTCGCCAGGAGTCCCCGGCGGAGGCGGAAGCTCACCGGCGGGCTGCGTGCCGGGCGTGGCGGAGGGGGACGGCGCAAGAGGGGCTGTCGGCTCGGCGCCGGGGGCCTGCGCGAAGGCAGGCAGCGTGATGAGCACGAGTGACGCCACGAGGGCGCGCACGAAGTTCGAACGAGACAACACGGCTCTCCTTGCCGACAGCGACGCGCAATCAACGCGACGCCCGTGGCATTGGGATGAAGGGTTTGTGACGTCTCTGGCGGGGAACGGAAAACTCGGTGTCACGGACCGCGCGCGGCTCGCACCGCGCGCGGGACACCCGATGCACGACTCAATCCGCGAGTCGCTCCGGCAACACGGCGACGGTGATGTTCCCACCCCGCGCCAGGTCCAGCACTTCCATGGCACTGCCGTACGGCACCGCGTCGCTCGCGTCGAAGAAGACGATCTTGTCCGCTCGCGCGTTGAGCATGCGCCGCAGGCGCTCCACCACCTGGTCGCGCGGCACCTCCTCGCGGTTGATGCGCAACGTGCCGGCCTTGTCCACCGTGAGCACCACGGGCGGCTTCGCGTCCGGAGGCGGGGGCGGCGTGTCCTGCGTCTTGTCCGCCTTCGCCGGCACGTTCATCCACAGGTGCTTGGTCATCAGCGGCGTGACGACCATGAAGATGATGAGGAGGACCAACACCACGTCCACCAGGGGCGTCACGTTCATCGTGGGGCGGATGCCGCCCTTGCTGCCACCGACGTCGAAAGCCATGGCGCGTGCCTCCCCTTACTTCTTCTGCCGGTCGATGACCTGCAGGCTGATGCCCGGGAAACCAATGTCCTGCATCGCCTTGAAGACGCCTCTGACCTGCGCGTACGCCACGCCCCGGTCCGCCTTGAGCACCACGGGCGCGTCCGGCTTCGCCTGATGCAGCGTCTTCAGCTCCACCACCAGCGCGTCGCGCGTCAGTTGCTTGCGGTCCAGGAAGAAGGACCCGTTCGCCGCGAGGCTCACCGTCGTGGGCTCCAGGTTCTTGTTCTCCGGATCCGGGTTCGTCGCGACGGGCAGCTCCACCGCGGCGCCCGCCTCCAACTGCGGCGTGACGACCATGAAGATGATGAGGAGGACCAACACCACGTCCACCAGCGGCGTCACGTTCATCTCCGGGGTGATGCTCCTACGCGTGGCCGACATCGGTGGCCTCGGCGCGGGTGGAGACGACGTCCGCGCTGTTCGAATGCGTCGCGTGGGCGGCCACCGCGCGCTTGTCGCCGGCCATGTCCTCCAGGTGGTCCAGGAACTCGCCGCGCGCCTGCTCCAGGGAGAGCAGCAGCGCGTCCGCGCGGGTGGACAGGAAGTTGAACATCAGCACCGCGGGGATGGCGACCAGCAGGCCCAGCGCGGTGACGACCAGCGCCTCGGCGATGCCGGCGGACACCGCGCCCAGGCCGCCGGAGCCCTCCTTCGCGATGCCGGCGAAGGCCTCGATGATGCCCACCACCGTGCCCAGCAGTCCGACGAACGGCGCCACCGAACCCACCGTGGCCAGCACCGACATGCCCCGGCGCACGTCCGCGGTGATGCGCTCGTTGATGCGCACCAGGTCGCGGCGCGTGAGCTCCACCGCGCCCAGCTTGCCGGCGGGCGCGCGGGACTTGGACAGGAACGTCTTCATGCCGCCGCCCAGCATCATCGCCAGGTGGCTGCTCTTGTTGCCCTCGGCCTCCTTCACCAGCGCGTCGTGCTGCTGCTGCGCGAGGAGCGGACCGGCGCGGCCGGCGAACTTGCGGGACGCGGCGCGCGAGCGGAAGTAGACGAACAGGCGCTCGAAGAAGACGGCCAGCGACGCGACCGCGAAGGCGATCAGCGTCCAGGCGATGCCCAGGGCGAAGACGCCCATGTGCGCGTAGATCTCTTTGAGGTTGAAGTTCATGGCGGTGTGTTCCCGGGGAAGAGGGGCGTCAGGACTTGAGGCGGAAGGGGACCTTGAAGATGCGGAAGACGGCGGTGGGCTGGCCGGACACGACGGCGGGCCGGAAGCGCCAGGTGCGCACGGCGGCCAGCGCGGCGCTGGCGAAGGGCTCATCCCCGCGCATCACCTTGAGTCCGGTGACGCGGCCGTCCACCTCGACGACACCCTTGAGGATGACCAGGCCCTCCTGACCCTTGGAGCGGGCGTCGGAGGGGTACTCGGGCAGCAGGTTCGCGGACAGCGGCTCCGGAGGCGTGGCCGACTCCGGCAGGTTGATGGGCTGGGCGCGACCTCCGCCAATGGCCATCCCCTCACCGCTGCCGACACCGCCCACCACGCCCCCGGGCACGAGCGTACCGGTGCCACCGACGGCCATGGGCGCCGCGGCGACCACTTCCTTCTCCGCTTCCGGCGGCTTGTCGAGCGGCACCGCGTCCGGGGCCTTCAGCGGCGCGGGCGCGGTGACGGGCGCGGCGGGAGGCGGCGCCTTGGCGAGCGCGGGAGGCGCGGCGCGCGGCGTGACCTTCACGGGCGGCGGAGGCGGCGGGGGCGGCGGCTTCACCTCGACGACGGGAACTGGAGGCGGCGGCGGACGGAAGACGACGTCCACCTTCTTCTCCTTGATGACTTCCTTCACGGTGTTCGCCGCGGTCATCGCCGCGACGGCGATGAGTCCGAAGACGGCGACCGACGCGGTGGTGGAGAGCGCGAACCGCCGGGCGGCGGGGGCGCTGGAGGCGCTGTCGAACGTTTCGAACATGACGGGGACGCATATAGCGACGCCGTGTGTCACGAAGGTTCAGGCTCCGTGACACTTTGCCCCCGGCATTGTTTCGATTGGGTCACGATGCGCGTGCGTTCGGAAATTCACGCGGCAGGTGCGTCACGGCTCCGTCGGGAAGTACGGCGGTGGGGGCACCTCGGCGCCGCGTCTGCCACAGGAGTGTCAGGAGCAGCGCCGTGTAGGCCCACGCGAAGGGCCGGGTGAGCAGCACGCTTCGAGCGAGCTCCGCGCCCAGCACCGTCTCCGACACCAGGATGCCCGTGAGCGCCACCAACGCCACCAGCGCCTGGCCGGAGCGCGACCGACCTTCCAGCGCCGCGCGGATCAGCGGCCACGCGAGCACGTAGTTCGCGCGCCACGCCAACGGTGACAGGAGCGTCACGCCCAGACAGCCGAACGCGAGCAGGTCCACGGGCCCGGGCCGCGCCCACAGCAGGGCGACGACGAACAGCCCCACCGCCACGGCCTGCGCCAGCGTCATCGCGCCAGCGGGCGGCAGGGACTCCGGGGGCAGCACCAGCGACAGCAGCAGCGTGGGCAGGCCCTGCGGGTTGTGGCCCAGCGCCCACGGCGGCGTGGTGCGCGCGAGCGTCCGCGTCCAGTCATGCACCTGTGACAGCGTCCCCTCCCACCCGTAGCGGATCAGCGTGGGCATCACCAGCAACACGCCGAACAGGGCCGTGGTGCCCACGACGCGCCAGTGTCTGCGCGCGAGGAAGAACAGGCCCAGCAGCGCGGCCGGAGGCTTGAGCAGACACGCCACGGCGAACGCGGCGCCGGGACTCCAGACGCGGCCCCGCTCCGCCCCCACGGCCGCGACCACCAGCAGCCACAGCAGCACGGCGTCCACCTGGCCGTAGAAGAACTCGAAGCTGAACGCGGGCAACAACACGGCGGTCGCGAGCACCGGCGCCCACGGCCACGCAGCGGCCTCGCCGGGCGCGGGCGCGGCGCGGCGGGTGAGCACGGACACGGCGGCCAGGGCGAGCACGGAGCCCAGGTTCCACAGCGCCACGGCGGCGCGCGGGGGCACGGCGGTGAAGGGCAGGAAGAGGGGCGCGGTGACGGGCGCGTACTTGAACGGCATGGTGCCGTCTTCCGCGCGGTAGAGGTCCGTGCCTTCGCGGAAGCGCTCCGCCGCGGTGAGGTAGACGCGGAAGTCCACGCCGCGCCTGGGGTGCTGACCCACCGCCACGGCCGCCACCGCGAGCACCAGCAGCAGGGCCCACTCCACCTTCAGGGATGCGCGGCGGCGCGGCGGGTCAGCGACAATCATTCACAGGGTGAAGCGGAGGAGGGGCGCGCACCCTTCCACGCGGAGGCGCCCCACCGCAATCACAGACCGTAGGCTTCCAGCAGCCGCAGCCACACCTCGCTCATGGTGGGGTACGACGGCACCGCGTGCCAGAGCGTGTCCAGGGGCACTTCGCCCGCGATGGCGATGGTGGCCGCGTGGAGCATCTCCCCCACGCCAGGGCCGGTGAACGTGGCGCCCACGATGACCCGGCGCTGCTCGTCCACCACCAGCTTCGCGGTGCCCTTGAAACCCTCGCCCATCAGCGACGTGCCGGCCACGTCACCCAGCTCGTACTGCACCGTCTTCACCGGGACGCCCGCCTTGCGCGCCTTCTCCTCGGTGTAGCCCACGCTGGCCACCTGCGGGTGCGTGAAGACGACCTGCGGCGTGGCCTTGGTGTCCGCCCACGCCTTCGCGGGCTTGCCCAGGATGACGTCGCCCACCAGCCGCCCCTGGTACTTGCCCATGTGCGTGAGCAGGTTGCGGCCGTTCACGTCGCCGCACGCGTAGAGCCAGTCCCCGTCCACGCCCTTCGCGCGGAGCTGATCATCGACCTCGATGGAGGCGCCGGGCTTGAGGCCCACCGTGTCCACGCCCAGGTCGTCCGTGCGCGCGGTGCGGCCCATGGCCACGAGCAGCGCGTCCGCGCGCAGCGTGTCCCGGTTGGACAGCGTCACGGTGTACTCGCCCTTGCCCTCGCCCGAGCGCTGCACCTTCGTCGCCTGCGTCTCCAGGAACACGCGCACGCCGGTGTCGCGCAGCGCCTGGGCCACCTGCTCGCCCACGAAGGGCTCGAAGCGCGTGAGCAGGCGGGGACCGCGCTGCACCAGCGTCACCTCCGAACCCAGCTCGCGCCACCCCTGCGCCAGCTCCACGGCCTCCACGCCGCCGCCCAGCACCACCAGCCGGCCCGGCACTGCCTTGGAGCCCGTGCCCTCGCGGTTGTCCCAGGGCCGTGAGTCCTTGAGCCCCTGGATGTCCGGCATGCGCGGCTTGCTGCCCGTGGCGATGATGACGGCCTTGCGCGCCTCCAGCTCGCGCACCTTCCCGTCCTTGCCTTCCACGCGCACCCTGCGCGGACCGGTGAGCTTGCCGCGCCCGCGCACCACGGTGAGCTTCGCGCCCTCCGCCCACTTCACCTGGGACTTGTCGTCGTAGCCGGACACCATCTTGTCGCGGTGCTTGAGCACGGCCTCGGCCTTGAGCGGCTCCTTGATGAGCTCGCGCACGCCGGGCGTGTGCTGCGCCATCCAGAGCGTTTCGCCGGGGTGCAGCAGGGCCTTGCTGGGCATGCAGGCCCAGTAGGAGCACTCGCCGCCCAGCAGCTCGTGCTCCACGAGCGCCACCTTCAACCCACCCGCCGCGGCCCTCGCTCCCGCGTTCTCCCCCGTCGGACCCGCCCCAATCACCACCACGTCGAAAGTCTCGGCCATGAAGCCTCCCGCCTACTGCTTGCATCCGGGGGGCCTCCCTGCCAATCGCACTGAACGCCCGAGTCGGATGGTGGAAAGAGCGGCTGGTCACCACCGGACAGGCCCCGCGCTTTATTGTCAGGCCCGACGTGCCCGTCGCGTCGGTGCGCTGTCCGCGCGGTGCTGCGTGCGGCGGGAGGTGTGCCATGGGACGTGTCGCCAAGGGTGTCTCGGTTCGCTCCTCACGGTCGCGCGTCTAGCGTCACCGGCGTCGTCCCACACCTGCCCGACGGCCGCGCCTTTCCGCGCGCGGTCCCGTGGTGGAGGGACGTCCTCGCCGTGCGCGAAGAGACGGCGTGTCCGCGCGGGGCTCCTGCGTGCACACCACGGTCGTGTCCCGGCTCCTCGCGAGCAACGGGACGCGGCCGACCAGAAGTCCGTCTTCGCTCATGTCCTCATCCAGGTCTCGCCGTCCCCGCGCGTCGTCCCGACGTTCGGGTTCCTCGCTGTTCCAGTCCCAGGCTCCGTCCGCGCGTCACCTGCGCGTCCAATCCACCCTCTCCGAGGAGATCTCGCTGCTGTTCCGGGGCGAGCTGTCCGACCCGCTGCTCGAAGGCGTCGCGCTGACGTCGTTCGAGCTGTCCCCCGAAGGCCGCACCGCGCGCATCGGCTACACGCTGCCGGAGGACACCGCCGACCCCGCCCAGGTGAAGGAGGCCCTGCTGCGCGCGCAGGGCTACCTGCGCTCCCAGCTCGCGCAGCACCTGAACCTCAAGCGCACCCCGAACCTGCGCTTCGTCCACGTGGGCACCGCCCCATGCACGGAGCCTGACGACCCTGACCGGGCCTCGGACGACGAAGGGGAAGGGGGTGACGCATGATGCCCCGCATCCTCGAAGTCCCACCGGGCGCGGTGCCACTGCTCGCCTGGGCCCGCGCGGTGCCCGCCGCCGCGCTCCGGCAGCTCCAGCAGCTCGCCGCGCAGCCCTACGTCGTCGAGCACGTGGCGGTGATGCCGGACGTGCACCTCGCGTCGGGCGTGGCGGTGGGCACCGTCTTCGCCACCGAACACCACGTCGTCCCCGGCGCGCTGGGCAACGACCTGGGCTGCGGGGTGAGCGCGCACCGCTTCGCCTTCCCCGCGGCCTCACTGTCACGCGCGGACCTGGAGCAGCTCCTGTCCCAGCTCGCGCGTGTCATCCCGGTGGGGGACGCGGTGCACCGGGGCAAGGGCCTGCCGCTGCCCCCCGGGCTGGAGTCCCCGGCGCTGTCCACCCATCGCCTCACCCAGGCCTGGGAGCGTCTGGCGCCGCGCCACCTGGGCACGCTGGGGGGTGGCAACCACTTCCTGGAGCTGGACCGGGACGGGGCGGGGGACCTCTGGC
>NZ_RAWD01000291.1:0-12005 GCF_003612065.1 Corallococcus sp. CA047B | reverse complement strand
GAGGCGGGGGAGGGCGTGGTGTGGCTGTCGGTGGATGGCGCGCCGCAGCCCCTGCTGGACCTGGAGGCCACGCCCGCGCCGCCCGTCGCGGCGCCGGGCGTCACCGTGGCCGCCAGCGACATGGTGCTGACGCTGGGCGCGGACACCGGGACGCCGCTGGCGTTCACCGTGGAGCACCTGCACCTGGTGGCGGAGCCCGTGGGCCCGTTGGACCCATCACTGCGCCGCTCCGTCACCGCCCCGTCGCGGCTGCGGACCGGCGACGTGGTGGTGCTGGGGGACTGCGAGGACGGCTACCGCATTGGCAAGCGGCGCTTCCAGGCGCTGGCGCTGGCGGTGGACGGCGACGAGGTGACGCTCAGCCGCCCCGTGGAGGGCGCCTGGGCGCGGGGTCGCACGCTGGTGTTCCAGGAGGAGTGCTTCTTCTTCCAGACCCAGCTGCGCCGCAAGGACGACCTGCTGAACCACCTGTACCGCTGCAGCGTGGACTACCGGGTGTCCGCGCTGATGGAGGAGCCGAACGCGCGCACCAGCGCCCGGCTCGTGGAGAAGCCCCTGGTGGATCTGGTCGCGCGGGGCGCTTCACGCTCCGCGGGCGGCCACCCGGGAACGTCGGTCACCGAAGTCGACACCGCCAAGCGCGGGGCCATCTGAAACCAGGAGGACGAACGTGCCAGAGCGATTGCATCCGGGCGTGTATGTCGAAGAGAAGAGTGCCGGCGCACGCCCCATCGAAGGGGTGGGCACCTCCACGGCGGCGTTCGTCGGGGAGACGGCGCGCGGCATTCCGGGAATGGCCTGGTTCCTCACCGGCTTCGCGGAGTACGAGCGCGCCTTCGGCGGACACCAGCCCGGGGAGGCGGGGCTGCTCGCCCAGGCGGTGGAGGCGTTCTTCGACTCGGGCGGCCGGCGCGCCTACGTCGTGCGCGTGCTGCCGTCGGACGCGGTGCCCGGGGTCAGCACGGCGCAGGTCACGCGCGCGGGCAACGGCCTGAATGCGCTCACCTTCCTGGCCCGGGGCGCGGGCGACTGGTCCGAGTTCATCCGCATCCACGTGAGTGACTCCACCAACTTCCCCACGGAGGCGTTCCGCGTGGACGTCGTCTGGACGGAGGCCGGCGCCACCCGCACGCTGGAGACCTTCGACGACCTGCGCATGGACCCGTCGGTCGAGGACTACGTCGGCGATCGCATCAACGACATCTCCCGTTACATCCAGGTCCGCGACGAGTACCAGGTGAAGCTGGCCGCTTCGGCCTCGGGCACGGTGCTCGTCGCCGGCCAGCCGCCCCGGCTCAAGGCCGCCGTGCCCACCAGCGGCAAGTACACCCTGTACGACGGCGCGAAGCTCCAGGTCGTCACGTCGGACGCGGCCCAGCCGGACGTGCCGCCCACGGTGCTGGACCTTCCCGTCACCCAAGCCCTGGTGGTCGCCGCCGTCCCGGGCGCCACGTTCAGCAATGGCCGGGTCCTCCTGTCCGCCGCCGACCTCAAGACGTTCCTGGACAAGGCGGTGACGACCGCGGCGCTCACCGGCACCTTCGTCATCAGCGGCACGGACTCGCCGGAGATTTCGCTCAAGGTGGCCACCGGGCCCACGCTCTCCTTCGCGAAGCCCATCGCTCCCGCGACCACCCATGACCTGGACGCGGCGGACCTCAAGGTCACGCTCGGCGGGCCGGGTGGGAACACGGTCGTCCCCATCCCCATCCTCGCGGCCGACGATGCGGCGGTGACGTCCGAGGAGCTGCGGGCGTCGCTGGCCGCAGCGCTCGCTGGCAAGGTCGCCTCGGTGGTCCTCGACGCGGGCAACGTCGTCGTCACCGGCCTGCCCACCGCGGCGGGTACCAACACCCTGGCCTCCAGCGGCACCGGCGTCACCGGCACCGCCAGCGCGGGGACGGCGGGACTGGCGGCGGAGCACTTCGACGGGCTCCAGCTCTCCATCTCCGAAACGCTCCAGCCCACGGTGCCGCCCATGCTCCGGCAGCTCGGCTTCGCGCCGCGCGCCCGGGGCTACTCGGCCAACTCACCCGCCAACCCGCTGGTGCGTCCCGCGAACATCACCCAGGTGCGCCTCCTGGGCGGCAGCGACGGCAGCGAGGCCCTGGACACCTCCGACTTCGCGGGTGACGCGAAGGCGCGCACGGGCCTGCACGCGCTGGACGGCGAGGACGTCAACCTGGTGGCGCTGCCGGGCAAGAACGAGGTCGCGTACATCTCCACCGGCATCGCGTACTGCGACAACCGGGGTGACTGCCTGTTCCTGGCGGACGGCCCCGGCGGCGTGGACAAGGACTTCGCCGTCGCGCCGGATGACGCCAAGCAGTTCATCGAAGGCCTGCCGTCGCGGTCCAAGAACTCGGCCATGTTCTATCCGTGGATCCGCGTGACGGACCCGGTGGGCGTGGGCCGCAATCCCACGCGGCTCGTGCCTCCGTCGGGCCACGTCGCGGGCCTCTTCGCGCGCACGGACAACACGCGCGGCGTGTGGAAGGCGCCCGCCGGCATCGAGGCGTCCATCTCCGAAGCGCTGGGGCTCCAGTACCCGGTCATCGACGAGGAGCAGGACATCCTCAACCCGGTGAACCTCAACTGCCTGCGCCAGTTCCCCGGGGTGGGCATCGTGTCGTGGGGCTCGCGCACGCTGTCGCCGGATCCGGAGTGGCGCTACATCCCGGTGCGCCGCACCGCGCTCTTCCTCAAGGAGTCGCTGCGGCGCGGCCTGCGCTGGGCGGTGTTCGAACCCAACGACGAGCTGCTCTGGAGCCGCATCCGCAATGCCATCCAGGCCTTCATGCTGGGCCTGTTCCGACAGGGCGCGTTCCAGGGCACCACGCCCGAGGAGGCCTTCAGCGTGGTGTGCGACCGGAGCACCAACCCCCAGGAACTGGTGGACGCGGGCATCGTCACCGCGCAGGTGTCCTTCGCGCCGTTGAAGCCCGCGGAGTTCGTCGTCCTGGAAATCAGCCAGAAGAGCCTGCTGGCCGCCTGATGCCGACCCCCGTCCCCGCCAACGCGCGCAACCCGCTGCGGACCTACCGCTTCCGCCTGCGCATGGACACGTCCGCCGCCGGTGACTACGTGGCGGGCGTGCGCTCCGTCTCCGGCCTCACCGTCCAGGTGGGTGCCTACGAGGTGTGGGAGGGCGGCAACAACCTGCACCGCTATGCCCAGCCCCACAAGGTGAGCTGGGACAACATCGTCCTGGAGCAGGGCCTGGCGGTGGATGACACCCTGGAGCGCTGGGCGCGCGCGGTGCTGGAGTTCGTGCGCACCGGCAAGGCGCCCGGCGAAGCGGTGAAGCGCGATGTCTTCATCGACCTGTGGGACGAGTACGCCCACCCCACCGAGGTCCCCACGCCGGGCCCCGCCGAGGCGCGCATCCGCAGCTTCCACGTGCACAACGCGTGGGTGAGCAAGTACCACGCCCTGCCCAAGCTGGACGCCATGGCGGGGGAGGTGGCGCTGATGTCGGTGGAGCTCACCCACGAGGGTTGGGAGCCGGTGCCCCGGCCGCCGCCCTCGAAGGCCGCGCCGTCCGCGTCGCCCGCCTGACGTCCCCTTCTTCCTTCGAGGAGCCCGCCATGCCCCGATTCGTCGAATCCACGAAGCGCGACCCCTTCCGCAACTTCAACTTCCGCGTGCTGCTCAACAACGTGGAGGTGTACGCGTGCCGGAAGATCAGTGGCCTCACCGGCACGGTGGAGGTGGTGAAGTTCCGCGCCGGCAACAACCTCAGCTCCGTGGACGAGCTGTCCCCGGGCCGCGTGCACTTCGACACCGTCACGCTGGAGGCGGGGCTCACCAACGACACGGCCTTCCTCGACTGGGCCACCCAGCTCATCCGCCACGAGGCCACTCCGGGCCTGCGAGCCGTGGAGCCCGAGTACCGGCGCACCGTGGAGATCCTCGTCTACGACCTGGACCAGAACAAGCCGGTGAAGAAGTTCATCCTCCACAACGCGTGGGTCTCGAAGTTCACCGCGATGTCGGAGCTGGCCGCGGAAGCGAACGAGATCCTGGTCTCGATCATCGAACTCAACCACGAAGGCTTCACCAGCGAGCCGGTGGCCTGACGTGCTCTTCGAGCCCCCCATCCCGGTGCTGCTGCCCCACGGCCTCTTCGACGAGGACGGCCGGTGCCACCGCCAGGGTGAGCTGCGCCCGCTCACCGGCCGCGAGGAGTGGGCGCTGGCCCAGGCGGGCGAGCAGCTCGACCCGCGCACCGTGAGCGCGCTGCTCGCTTCGTGCCTGGGGCGCTTGGGGGACTATCGGGATGTGGATGCGTCGCTCGCGGCGGCGCTGACGCGCGGGGACCGGCACCACCTGGCCCTGCACCTGCGGGCGCGGATGTATGGGGACCGGCTGATGCTGGTGGCGCGCTGTCCCGCGCCCGGCTGTGGCGCGCTGGCGGACGTGGACGTGCGCCTGTCCGCGCTGGCACCGGAGCGGCCGGACGCGGCCCCGGAGGTCCTCCGCGTGGTGTTGCCGGAGGGCACCGCCGAGGTGCGCGAGCCGACGGGCGAGGACGACGCGGTGCTCTGGGGCGCGGGGGGCACGCGCGAGGAACGCTCCGCGCTCCTGTGGGCGCGGCTGGTGGAGGTGGAGGGACGGCCGTTGTCCGCCGGGGACTGGAAGGCGCTGCCCGCGCGCTCGCGACATGCGGTGGCGCTGGCGCTGGCGGAGGGCACGACGGCGCCGGACCTGGGGTTGATGGCGCGATGCCCGCGGTGTTCGGCGTGGTTGGAGCTGGAGCTGGATCCGTTCTCGCTCCTGGCGCGCGAGCTGCGGGGTGGGGCGGCGCGGCTGGAGACGGAGGTGCACGTCCTGGCGTTCCACTACCACTGGTCGGAGACGGACATCCTGGCCCTGCCGCGCTCGCGGCGGTGGCGCTACCTGGAGCTGCTGCGCAGAGAGCTGGAAGGCCATCCACTGGTGGATGGCTGGAGCTGACGAGAGGACGCACACGCCATGGCCCCACCCCCCGTGCATGGACAGGTCGGACTCACCCGCCGCGAGCTGGAGCGCGAGCTCGCGTGGATGCTGCGCACCGTTCCGGAGGACCCGCGCGAGCTGATCAAGCTGTTCACCCAGACGATGGTGACGCTCATCGACAAGAACAACGACGCCATCGCCCGGAGCCTCGCCCTGCGTGAGGCGTCCGGCGGCATCCGGGGCAACGGATGACACGCAACCTGGATCCGACCCTCCTCGCGTTCGATCAGCAGCTCGCTCGGGGGATGCTGGTGACGCTGCCGCAGACGGCGGAGGACCCCAAGGCCGAGCCGAGCGTGCGGGCGCTGCGCTTCCAGTACAACCCGGAGACGGTGACGCGCACCCGCGCGGGCCAGTGGGAGTCGAAGCCGGGCAAGACGCCCGAGCAGACCAAGGTCCTGACCGACGGCCAGCGCGGCGGCGGCCTGCACGCGAAGAGTGAGACCCTCGCGCTGAAGCTCATCTTCGACGTGACGGAGGCGCTGCTGCGGGACCGCGAGTGGGCGGGCACGTCCGGGGTGTTGCCGGAGCTGGCGCTGCTGGAGGGGATGGCGCTGGGCAAGGACCAGACGGGCGAAGAGGAGAAGAAGCCCGCGACGAAGCTGGTGTCGCTCACCCCCACGGAGCTGCTGCTGCTGCTGGGGCCGCGCACGTTCCCGGTGGTCATCACCGGGATGACCATCGTGGAGCAGCGCTTCGACACCGGGTTGTTTCCGCTGCGCGCGGAGGTGGACCTGCGCATGCGCATCCTGGAGGTGGGGGAGAACGCGGCCAACAGCAAGGTGGCCCAGGCCTTCAACAACCTGAGGGATCAGCGCAGGGAGATGGAGGACCTGGCGGCGGTGAAGGGCGCGGACGCGCAGACCCTCATCGCCCAGGCGCTGGAGCCGGGCCTCAAGTCGAACGGCACGGTGTAGCGGCCATGAGCGACCCCTCCTCGCGCAACAAGGACCTGCCGACGTACGCGGTGCCCCTGGGCGCGGGCGGCGCCACGGTGTCGCTGTACGTGCCGCGCGTGGCGCCCCGTCAGGCCACATCCCTCTTGCACAAGGTGGTGGCGGGGGACCGGTTGGACCTGCTCGCGCAGCGCTACTTCAGCGACCCGTTCCAGGCGTGGCGCATCGTGGACGCCAACCCCACCTTCGAACCCGAGGCGCTCCTGGAGCCGGGCACGGTGCTCTTCATTCCGGAGAAGCCCTGATGGCGGAGCAACGCGCGGCGTTCCTCCAACTGTGGATCGACGGGCAACCGATGACGGATGCCCGGGGCCGGGTGTCGCGCCTGGAGGTGGACGAGCGCACCGACGACGCGTCGTCCTTCCACCTGTCGCTGGACATGGCGCCCACGGACGCCGGGGACTGGGACGCGCTGGCGGACGGACGCTTCCAGTTGCTCAAGCGCATCACCATCAGCTTCGGGCTGGGGGCGCCGGACAGCGAGGCGCCGGACGTGCAGGAGGTGGTGTTCGACGGCTACATCACGGCGGTGGAGCCGTACTTCGGCCCGTCGCGCGTGCCGGACTCGTCGCTGGAGCTGTACGGGCTGGATGCGTCGTGCCTGATGCACCTGGAGGAGCGCACGCGTTCGTTCAGCGGCCTGTCCGACGCGGGCATCGCGCGGCAGCTCTACGGTGAGTATGGCTTCGGGCTGGATGTGCAGGAGACGGCGCCGGTGCGCGACGCGGCCCGCGCGGTGGTGCTCCAGCGTGGCACGGACGCGGCGCTCCTCCGGTGGCTCGCGAGGCGCAATGGCTACGAGGCCTTCGTGGAGCGCAAGCCGGGCCCGGTGGGCGCGGGCGGCAACGCGGCGGCGGAGTGCGTGGGCCACTTCCACCTGCCCCGGCCGGACGGGCCGAAGCAGCCGGACCTGTCGCTCCTGCCGCGCTCCACGCCGTCGGTCATCGAACTCAAGGCGCGCTGGGAGAGCCACCGGCCCACGGAGCTGCGGGGCAACCACATCGACGAGCGCACACGGCGCATCCGCTCGGCCACCGTGTCCGCGCCGCGCTTCCCGCGCATGGGGAGCACCAGCCGCGCGGACATCCTGAAGGCGCGGATGGCGGCGGTGCTGCCCAAGCGTCCCGACGTGAAGGCGGTGGGGTTGCAGTACGTGGACGTGCCGCACGACGTGCCGGAGGTGGAGAACCTGGCGTGGGCGGACTACCGCGAGGCGGACTGGCTGGCGGAGGCGAACGGCACGGTGCAGGGCCTGCGCTACGAGCGCATCCTCCGGGCGCGGCGTCCGGTGGGGCTCGTGGGGGCGGGCACGCTGATGGACGGCACGTGGTACGTGCGCGGCGCGCGGCACCGCTGGGTGTGGGCGGAGGCCCTGGCCCGCTACGAAGTGGACGTGGACCTGGCGCGCGACGCGCTCAACGGGGTGGCGTGATGGGCCGCGGTCTGCACTTCCCCTTCCAGTTGGGAGACCTGGGCACGCCCCGCACCGTGGGGCCCGCGCAGGTCATCCGGCAGCAACTGGAGCAATTGCTCTTCACGCTGCCCGGGGAGCGGGTGAACCGGCCGCGCTTCGGGTGCGGCGTGCAGAAGATGGTGTTTGGCGCCGCGAGTCCGCAAGCCGCCGCGGCGGCCGAATACATCATCCGCCTCAACGTGCAGGAGTTCATGCGCGAGCAGATCCGGCTGGACGCGGTGAAGGTGACCGCCGAGGACGCGACCCTCTACGTGGACATCCTCTACACGCTGCTGGCGACGGGCGAGGAGCACGCGGAGCTGTTCCGCCGGACGCTGGAGGCGCCCCCGTGAGCGCGCTCGTCCTGACGCTGCCGCTGGAGGACTCGCTGGAGGCGGCGAACACGGCATTGCAGACCGCGCCCCCGGGCGAGGTGGAGTGGGTGCTGCCCGTGGGCGTGGGCGTGCTCACCACCGACTTCGTCATCGGCTCGCCCGTGCACGCGCTGCGGCTGCGCGGCGGGGCGGGGGTGACGCTGAAGCTCGATGGAGGGTCGCTCGAACTCATCGGCATGGTGACGGGCCTGTTGGACGTGGCGGTGGTGGCGGCGGAGTCGGCGAAGGGCCTGGTCCTCAAGGGCGGTCGGGTGGAGGTGTCGGATGTGTCGGTGGCCGCCACCGCTTCGGCGGACTGCACGGCGCTGACGGTGGAGTCGCCTGACGGCACGGTGATCATCGACTCGCTCACGGTGACGGCAGCGCAGGGCGCGGACGCGACGGGGCTGCTGCTCCGGGCGCAGGAGGCGCGGATCACCGGACTGTCCCTCTCCACCGTGGAGGCTTCGTCCGGGGACGCCTTCGGCGTGCGGGCCGTCTGCCAGCGCTCGCAGTGGGCGGACGTGACGATTCGCGAGGTCCACGGCAGACAGGTGGGCGTGGGGCTGGAGCTCGCGGGCCTCTTCCGCGCGGACCTCTCCGGACTCACGGTGTCCAAGGTCTCCGGCGCCCGCGCTGTCGGGGCACGGGTGCTGGTGGCCCGCGAAGAGGGCGAGGGCCTGTCCGCGGTGGACGTGTCCGTCAGCGAGGTGAAGGCACTGGAGGCGCAGTGGGGCGTGGGGCTGCTGGTGGGCGCTCCGGGTCCGCTCCAACTGCGCGGCTTCACCGTGCGCGAGGTGCGAGGCGCGTTCGCGCTGGGCCTGCTCGCGCTGGGCGGGCGCGGCATCGAGGTGGGCCTTGGACAGGTGGAGGAGGTCCTGGGTGGCACCGTGGCCACGGGCATTCGGGTGCTGGGCGGACCTTCGCTCTCGCCGGTCGTCGTGCGCGATGTGGAGGTGAGTCGCGTGGCGGCGGCGCCGGTGCCCGTCGGTGCCCAACCGGCTTCGGCGTGGTCGGACTGGCTCACCGCCGCGCTGGAGGCCCTGGCGGGCGCCGTCTTCGGTCCGCTGACGCTGCCTGCGTTTCCGCCGGACGCGGACGTGGTGGGCCTGCACGTCGCCGCGCCGCTGGGCGGTCTGGAGCCCGTGCTGGACGTGGGCACCCCGGGGGAGCTCTCCGTCGAGGACTGCTCCCTGTTCGTCATCACCGGCACCGCGCTGCAACTGGAGGGCGGGCTGCGCACCGCGCTGGTGCGGCGCACCGAGGCGTGGACGTCCGTGCACGCGGGCTGGCTCCAGGCGGAACAGCTCCTGTTGGCGCAGCTCACCTGGCACCGCCATGCGCACGGACTCCGGCTGGGGCCGGGCGAGGTGCGCGCGTATGACTCGCTCTTCACGGCCATCGTCGGAGCGCCCTTCGTGTTGGAGACGGACGCGGAGCTGTCCTCGGCGCTCGCGCTGTTCGCGGAAGGCTCGGGGCCGCCGTTCCTGGCGGTGGGCCCGCTGCCCTACGTGACGCCGGGGACGCCGACGGTGCCTCCGGTGCTGCTCACCGGAAGCCTGCCTCCGCCGGAGACGGTGGACCTGCGGTTGGTTCCGGAGGTGGCGGTGTCCCGCGCCGCGGTGGTCGTGCCCGGGGATGGTCCCAGGGACCCCGCGCCCTTCGTCGGGGCGTGGGCTCCGGACGTGGTGCCGGGCTGTGACGTGCGCGATCCGCAGCCCCGTCCGTGGCTCGCGGCTCCGGAGCGGCCGGCGCCCGGCGCGCTGGTGGACTACCTGGCCCGGGATGCCCGCTCGCTGCTGGCGGTGATGCTGGAGCGGGCCCGCACGGTGATGGCGCCATGGGAGGACCGGGGGCCGGCGGACTTCACGACGATGCTGCTGGAGGCGGTGGCGGCGCAGCTGGACTCGCTGGCCTACCAGCAGGAGCGCGCGGTGGTGGAGGGCTTCCTGGAGGACGCGCGGCTGCGTCGCTCCGTGGAGGACCATGCGCGCGCGCTGGACTGCGTGCCCGACCCCGGGCTGTCCGCCACGGCGATGCTGCGCTTCCGGTTGGACGCGGACGCGCTCGCGGTGCTGGTGAAGGCCCGGTTGGAGGAGCTGGACCTGTCTTCGCTTCCTCCCGGCACCACGGCCCTGGAGTTCCTCACCGGCGGGGGCGTGCTGGAGATTCCCGCGGACACGCTGGTGGCCAACAGCTCCACGCAGGAGCAGTCGCTGGTGTTCGTCACCGAAGCGCCCCTGTCGTACTTCCCGCGCCTGGAGTCCATCCCGCTCGCGGAGTCGGTGCTCGTGGGGGACACCGGGGCCACGCTCGCGGGGGTGTTCCCGGAGCTGGAGCCGGGCCGCTGGCTGGTGCTGTACCGGGGACGCGGCGAGGGCGGGCTCGTGGTGCGCGTGACGTCCGTGGCGCTCGCCACCGACACGACCTTCGTCGGATGGGATCCGCGCAGGCTGGCGACGGAGCCGTTCCTGGCCCCTGGCGATCCAACGCCGGGACCCCGCGCGACGGTGCTGGGCAACGTCGTGCCCGCGCACCATGGGCTGCCGGTGACGCCGCTGCCGGAGGGGTTCGAGGCGGACTCGGCGGAGCCCTTCGCGCGCAGCCTCGCTCAGTGGCGCGCGTTGCTGTCGCCCATCGTGGACGGCAGCCGTGAGCGCGAGGTGGTGCTGCCCTTCCATCCCATCAGCGTCCAGGCCACCGGGTATCCCCTGCCGGGAGAGGAGGGACGGCGCGGGACGCCTCGCATCCAGGTGAGCGTGGAGGACGACCCGTGGACGCTGGTGGACGACCTGTCCGTGCAGGGGCCGGGGGATGAGGTCGTCGTGTTGCGCGCGACCCCCACGGGCGGCGCCAGCCTCCGGTATGGAGATGGCGTCAACGGCGCCGCGCTGCCGCCCCGACCGACGGCGCTGGGCCTGTCGCTGCGCGTGGGGCTGGGGACGGTGGCCAACGTGGGGGAGGGCGTGCTCACGCGGCTCCTCCAGGTCCCGCTGGATGCGCAGCGGTCGGCGTCGGCGGGCGCGCTGCTTGAGCAGTCGATGGACGACGTGCGCCTGCTGGTGCGCGTGGACAATCCGCTGCAAGCGGTCGGGGGACGCGACCCGGAATCGCTCGACTCCCTCCGCTACCGCGCGCCAGCGGGCGTTTCCGAGCCGCTGTCGGCCGTCACCGTCGAGGACTACGTGCGCCTGCTCCAGCGGATGCCGGAGGTCGCCGGGGCGTCCGCGCGGGTGGTGGCGAGGGAGCTGCGCACCGTCATCCGCGTCACCGTGCTGCTGCGCGACGAGGACACGCTGGACCGCGATGAGATCCTGCGCCGGTGGGCAGGCGTGCGGCGGCGGCTGGAGGAGATCCGCCTGTTGGGCGTGGACGTGGAAGCACTGCCGCCCCGGTGGGTGCCGCTCGACTTGGATTTGGAGGTGGACGCCGCGCCGCACGCGCAGGCGGATCAGCTGCGCGACGCCGTGGTGGGCGCCATCGCGGGGGACGGCGGTCTGTTGGATCCGGACCGCTCCGGGCTGAACGGAGATGTGCAGCTCGCGGACCTGTACCAGGCGGTGCTGCGGGTGGCCGGGGTGACGGCGGTGCGGGTGAAGCGCTTCCGTCGGCTGGAGTCGCACGCGCCAGAGCGGCTGGCCGAAGGGGTCATCCCCATCGGACCGGAAGAGGTGGCCACCGCGCGCGGCGGCTTCTGGCCGGGCTCCGAAGGGGTCCTCACCGTGCACGTCTGTGGAGGGCTGCGATGAGCCGCGTTCCCGCCACGCACCAGGCGCTGACACACGAACAGCTCCGCACCCGGCTGGGTGAAACGGCGCGCAATACCTTCGCCCGAGTGGACGAGGCGCCCACGTGGAACCCGCTCGCGTACGCGGCGCCGTCCTCGGTGGACCTGGGGCGCGGGGTGCTGGACAGCGTGGCGCTCGCGCTGCACGTGCTGTGGACGTACCAGCAGGCCTGGGCGGAGGAGTGCTTCCTCACCACCGCTCGGCTGGAAGGGTCCGTCTCCAAGCTCTTGGGGCACATCGGCTACCGGCCGAGTCCGGGCACCGCGGCGGTGGGCCTCCAGCACTTCCGCTGCAAGGCGAACGTGAGCGGCACCTTGCCGGCGGGCTTCGCGGTGACGTCGGCGGCGGAAGGAGAGGAACTGGCCGCCACCTTCGAGACGCTCGCGCCCCTGCGCCTGCTGCCGGAGCTCAACGAGCTGCGCGCGTTCATGCCGCC
>NZ_RAWD01000290.1:0-12041 GCF_003612065.1 Corallococcus sp. CA047B | reverse complement strand
CGCCTCGGAATCCACCTGCTGCTGTTGCCCAAGCAGCGCTCAGAACTCAACTGCATGGATCATCTGTGGCGCCCCCTGAAGCAACGCGTTTCCGCCAACCGTCAGTACCCCACGGTCGAGCAGCACGTCGGCGCCGCCATCCGCTGGGTGCTGGGCCTTTCTGCCCAGGACGCCCTCCGCAAGGCGGGCTGCCTCGCCGAGGGCTTCTGGCTACGCGATTTGTTAGAGAACTTCTGGCGACCTACTTAGCGCGGCCTCACCGAGCCGAAACGGGCGACGGGGCCTACAGATAGCCCTTCGCCCGCAGGTTCTGTTCGATGCGCGCGTGCACGTCCCCGGGCGTCAGCGTGAGCGACGTGCCGGTGATGCGCTCGTAGGCGGCCACGTACTTGGTGGCCAGGTCCACGCGCACGTCGTCAGGAATCGCGGGCAGCTCCCCGTGACCGGAGAAGTTCCGCTCGCGGATGAGCCACTGGCGGATGTTCTCCTTGTCCAGCATCCGCTGGTCCTCGCCCTTGGCGAAGCGCGCCTCGTACTCGTCCGCCACCCAGTAGCGGCTGGAGTCCGGGGTGTGCATCTCGTCGATGACGTAGAGCTCGTCGCCCACCTTGCCGAACTCGTACTTGGTGTCCACGAGGATGAGGCCGCGCGTCAGCGCCCACTTCTGGCCCTCCTGGAACAGGCCCCGCGCGGCCTCCGTGATGCGGGCCCAGTCGCGCGGCGTGGCGAGGTTGCGCGCGAGGATTTCCTTCTCGGAGATGGGCTCGTCGTGCTTGCCGTACTCGGCCTTGGTGGACGGCGTGAGGATGGGCGTGGGGAACGCGCTGTCCTTGCGCATTCCGTCCGGGAACGGCAGCCCGTAGGCGGTGTGCGTGCCCTTCTCGTAGTCGCGCCACAGGCTGCCGGTGAGGTAGCCGCGCACGACGACCTCCACGGAGAACGGCTCGCACGCGCGCGCCACGGTGACGTTCGCGTCGGGCACGTCCAGGACGTGGTTGGGGCAGATGTGCTTCGTGCGCTCGAACCAGAAGGCCGCCAGCCGGTTGAGCACCTCGCCCTTGAACGGGATGGTGGTGAGGACGTGGTCGAAGGCGGAGAGCCGGTCGCTCGTCACCAGGATGAGCTTGTCGCCCTGGCGGTAGGTGTCGCGGACCTTGCCCTTGTAGGGCTGGCCGAGCTTTGGCAGGTCCGTCTGCCGGAGCGTGTGGGAAAGCTGCGCGTGGAGGGCGGAGGTGTTCACGTCGGAGGCGCCTCGCGGCCCCGGCCACTCCGCCGGAAAGGGGCGGGAGCGGGGCCAGCTCATGAGGCGCGCGACTCTACTGGAGGCCCGCCGCCATGGAAGCAGGACCGTAGGCCGACGCCAGATAGAGGAACGCCGGGTTGATCCGCAGGATGCCGTCCACGTAGGCGACCGCGTACGGCGCGCCCGCGGCCCGGTCCACCTGCACTTCGCCCTCCGGGTGGATGTCCCAGAGCGCCAGGAGCGTGCGCGCGACCAGCTCCGCGGCCTCGCGCTCGGAGAGGCCCTGCAGGCTCTCCCGCCGGTCCTCCGGCCACCGCTCGGCGGCCCGGCCGTCGAAGACGAACTGGAGGCCGCTGCCCGCGTCCGGCGGCTGGAGCAGGTCCGCGCGGGCCTCGAAGCCCGGCGCCGCGACGAACTCGTTGCCCTGGATGATGGGGAACAGCGCCACGCCCTGCGCGGACTGCCCGGCTTCCTGCTCCGACTGGCGGGCAATGTCCCGGAACAGCTCGAAGCGCACGGCCGGGGACTCGAACTCCACCACCTCGGGCGAGCTGGTGAGCGCCTGCCGGGACGTCAGCGACGGACGCGAAGGCGTGCCCGTGCCACCACACGCGGTGGTGACGAGCGACAGCGACAGAAGCAAGCCAGGGACCCAGCGACGCATCAGCGGGAATATACCGATCACCCTGACGCACCACCAGCTAAACTCGGGGGCATGCGTCCAGGTGCGGAGCTCACCGTCATCCTTCATCAGACCCGTTCACCCGACAACCTCGGGGCCGTCTGCCGGATCATGGCGAATTTCGATTTCCAACGCCTCATCCTCTCCGAGCCCATCACCCGCGACTTCACCGGCGCGGAACGTCTGGCGGTCAAAAGCGACCACGTCCTCAAGGCCCTCACCGTCGCCCCGACGCTGGCGGAGGCCGTGAAGGATTGCGTGTACGTGGTGGGCAGCACGTCACGCACCCAGGTGGAGGGGCGGTCCCCCCTGACCCCGGAAGAGGCGGCGCGGCGGCTGGCGGAGGAGAGCAAGCGGGGCCGGGTGGCGCTGCTGTTCGGCGGTGAGCAGCGCGGCCTGTCCGACGAGGACCTGACGCATTGCGCGGACGTGCTCGTCATCCCCACGTCGGACGTGCAGCCGTCCATGAACCTGGCGCAGTCGGCGTCGGTGCTGCTGTACCTCTGCCACCGTCAGGGCGTGGAGCCTTCCGGCCCGCCGGCGGAGGAGCCCGGTGCGCGGCTGGGGACGCTCGGCGCGCTGAGCAAGCGCATGCGCGAGACGATGCTGGCGGCGGACTTCCTGAACCGGCAGGCGCCGGACCATGTGCTGCATGAGCTGGAGCAGACGTTGATGCGTTCGCGGCTGACCCAGCGGGAAGCGGAGCTTTGGCTCAACGCCTTCAAGCACCTGGGCCGCGCGGTGACGCCGGGGACCTCCCGCGAGTGAGGGCGGGAGGCGTGGCCGGCGCCACGTGAAGCGGGAACGACGGGCGACTTAAGCCGCCGCGTCCTTCTTGTACGTCTCCGCGTAGTGCTTCTCGCACAGGCCGCCCTTGAGGACCTTGATGCGGCACTCGGGCTTGGAGCACACGCGGTAGCGCGAGTGCGGCAGGTCGCCCTGGCGCCACTGCTTGTAGTGGAAGAAGCAGTAGTTCTTGGCGCGGTAGGGGCGCTTGCAGCCCTCCACGGTGCACGCCTTCTTGCCGTTGCCCTTGGCGGTGCGCGGCCAATGGGTGGACTTCTTCGTCTGGGTGGCCTCGGCCATGGTGCGGACTCTCCTGCGAATCGATGCGCGAAAACCCGCGGCGCCACGTGGGTGGACCCGCCGCAGTATGGAAGGCGCACGGTGTATCGCCCGATTTCGCGGAACGCAAGGAGGCTGGCGGCCCGGGAGGGCCCCGGAGGTCCGTCCTGTCAGGGGACGGGCGTGCGCTTCAGGGACCCGGAACCGCCCGTGCCCTGGACGCCCGCCTGCCCCGCGCTGGCACGCGGCACCGGGGAGAGCAGCTCTTCCAGCACGGACTGGGCCCCGGCCGGGCGTCCACCCGGAGCGGTGCCCGAGGCCAGGGTGGCCGGCGGGGCCTCCGCCTCCGCGAAGGGCAGGGCGTCCAGCTTCACCCGCATCGTCATGGGACGGCCCACCCGGCGCACCTGGAGGCGGATGTGCTGGCCCACGCCGCGAGCGGCCACCTGCCAGCGCAGGGTGTGGGCGCGCTCCACCGACCGGCGGTCCATGTCCAGGATGACGTCGCCGGCCCGCAGGCCCGCGCGGGCGGCCGGACTGTCCTCCACCACGTCCGTCACCACCACGCCCCGGCCGCGCGGCATCAGGTTGAACGCCGCGGCCACCTCCGGGGAGAAGTCCTGCACGCTGATGCCAATCCACCCTCGGCGCATGCGGCCGTGGGCCTTGAGCTGCGGAATCACCGTCTTCGCGATGTCGATGGGGATGGCGAACCCGATGCCCTGGCCGGACACGTTGACGGCGTTGGCCACCGCCACCACGTCGCCGTGCAGGTCCAACACCGGCCCGCCGGAGTTGCCCGGGTTGATGGACGCGTCGATCTGCACGTAGTCGAAGTCGCCGTCGCGCCCGTTGGGCGTCACGTCGGTGCGGCCCAGGTAGCTCACCACTCCCACCGTCACGGAGTGCGCCAGGCCGAACGGGTTGCCGATGACGACCACCCAGTCCGCGATGCCCACGTGGGACGCGGACGCCAGCTTCAGCACCGGCAGCTTCCGGGGCGCGTCCACCTTCAAGAGCGCGCAGTCGGTTCTCTCGTCCTCGCCCACCACCGTCGCGGGGAACTCCTCCACGTAGCCGTTGGCGCTGCGCACGGAGATGGTGACCTCGGAGGCCCCCTCCACCACGTGCGCGCTGGTGAGGATGTAGCCGTCCGGGTGGATGATGAAGCCGGAGCCGATGCCGCGCTGGGGCTCCTCGCCCTCCGGCACGTCGGCGCTGTCCTGGCGCGTGGTGATGGACACCACGGCCGGCATCGCCTTCCGGGCGACCTCACTGATGTTGGAGTGCTGCCGGGACACGGCGCGGTTCTGCGCCTCCATCCACAGCTTCGTATCCCGGGCCTCGGCGCGCGCCGTTGCTCCCAGCGCGCATGCCATGACCGCCACCTTGATGACGCCCCCGAACCGCGTCCAACCCATGGGCCCGCCTCTCCACCACCGTCCAACCCAACGCCCCGGCGCAAGGTATGAATGGTCCCGGGCGGACGGAAGGGGGCTGGAGTGCGATCAGCGAACGCCGAGCCTACTTCGGCGCCTACTTCTTCTTGGCGATGATGTTGTTGATGGCCGCGCGGTCCTCTTCGGTGATGCGCTCGCGCGGCGCGGCGGTGTTGGCGGACTTCTGGGACACGACCTGCTTCGCGTCGTCCAGCGCGCCCTCGAAGCCGTCCTTCACCTTGTCCATCGTGGAAGGGTTCACCGAACGCTTCCAGGTGCGCTCCATGTGCTCCAGCGGCGAGCGACCGTCCACCTTGCCCCGCGCCAGGAAGACGCCCAGACCCACCGCGCATGCCGTCCAGACCAGGAACTTCAACACGCCCATGATTCACATCCTCCTACGTCGTCTTACATCGTCTCCAATGCCATGGCGAGTTTCCGACCGGCGCGACGGGAGTCGCTGACAGGGGGGCGGGCGGGCCCTTAAGGTCCACGGCCTTGCTGCCCGAAGAACTCATCAGGGCCGCCCAGACACGGGCGGCGGGATTGGATGTGGGGCGGGGTGACGCGGCGCTGGAGCGCGTGCGGACCTCGGCCTCGGCGCTGTTCGCGAAGCTGCCGGAGCCCCCGGTGTACCGGCGGGCGGAGGACCCGACGCGCAAGGCGGCCCAGGCGCTGCTACCGGAGATGGAGCGGGTGCTGGCGGAGGCCTTCGCGGTGGCGCGCGAGCCGGCGGTGTCGCCGCTGGTGGACCGGCTGGTGGAGGCCCTGCGCGCGCACGCGGAGGCGCTGGTGCACACCGCGGACGGCCGGCTGGAAGCGGCGGAGCTGGCGTGGCGCCGGGCCCAGGAATTGGAGCGCGCGGCGCACCCCACGCGGCAGATGGTGGGCCCTCCGGCGCGGCCGCCGCCGGTGTTCGACAAGGCCAGTGGCCAGTCGCGCTACGACCCTCGCAACGCGGCGCAGGTGGGCGTGAAGCTCATGTGCCCCAACACCGGCTGCAAGCGGCTGGGGGACTACGCCTTCCTGCCGACGCACGCGTACCACCGCTTCGTGTGCCCGGCGTGCCGGGTGCCCTTCATGGCCTACTTCGGGGAGCTGAAGGGGCTGGAGGTGGAGATCCGCCGCAGCTCCAAGCGCTACCGCTTCACGGTGGACGAGGTGGGCAGCGCCGTCACGACGCGCATCGACTTCGAGGAGGCCGGCGGGCAGGAGTTTCCTGCCGCGCGCCGCGACCTGCTGGCGTTCCTCTACACGGAGCAGCGCGAGCTGAAGGTCGTGATGAACCACACCAACATGAAGCTGATGTGGGTGAGCCCCGCGGCCTCGTGCTTCGTGGTGACGGCGGCCTTCGGCGAGGGCGCGCCGGAGCTGGTGGCGTTCCGCGCGTACCGGGACGAGGTTCTCAGGAAGAGCCGGCTCGGTCAGGGGTTCATCGACGGCTATTATCACTGGGGACCTCCGCTGGCGGCCTGGGTGGTGCGTCGGCCGCGGGTTCGGGCCGGGGTGCGCTGGGCCTTGACGCGGGTGCACGGCCGCCTGACACGAAGGGAACGCGGATGACACAGCAGGCTGGGACCGAGGAACCGAAGCCGCCGGGCGCGCGCGGGGATGGCGCCAAGACGGCGCTGTCGGTGGTGGCGGTGCTGGGGTTGGCGGCGCTGGCGTTCCTGGGCGTGCGCGAGGGCCAGCGTGCGCGACTGGTACCGGATGGCGCGGCGCCGCCGGACTTCCAGTTGCGCAAGCACGAGGGCGGCTCGCTGGCGCTGACGGACCTGAAGGGCCAGGTGGTGATGCTCGACTTCTGGGCGACCTGGTGTCCGCCGTGCCGCGAGGAGATGCCGTCGCTGGTGAAGCTGGCGAAGGAGTACGAGTCCCAGGGGCTCGTGTTCGTGGCGGCCAGCCGGGACGAAGGCGCCACGGCGGAGCAGGAGGTGGACTACTTCCTCCGGCGCTTCCAGCCGGAGCTGAAGCCCTACGTCGTCTACGCGGACGACGACGTGGCGCGGGCCTTCCAGGTGAACGCGCTGCCCACGCTCTACTTCCTGGACCGCGACGGCAAGGTGACGGATGCCCAGCGCGGCATGCTGTCCGAGGACGGCCTGCGCCGTCGCATCGAGCGGGCGCTGAAGAAGTAGGTCCCGACGTGAGGTGGACGGTCCCGGGTTCGAGGGCCGTCCGCCGGGCTTCACGCGGCCTGACGCGGTGACGGGAGGAGGTGCTGCTCCCGGCCGTCCAGGCCCTTCGCGGTGATGGGAGGAGGTCGTCCTCCTGTCCGCGAGACAGCGGGACGGCCCGGATGCCGGACCGTCCCTGCCACCCCAGCTACTTCTTGCCGGCCGGCGTGCCCGCGTCCGGCGCGGCCTGTGGCTTCGGCGCGGTGGCCGGAGCCGGAGTCGCAGGCGTTCCCGCATCCGTCGCGGGAGGCCCGCCCAGCCCGGGCAGCGGCTGGGTGCCGGGCGGAGGCGGCTGGCCGTTGGGGACGATGGTCTCCTTCGGGCCGCTTTCGATCTCCGACTTCACGAGCTTGAAGTCGACGCGCCGGTTCTTCGCGCGGCCGAGCGCCGTGTCGTTGGTGTCGATGGGCCGGTCGAACCCGAAGCCCTGCGACGTCAGCCGCTTGCGGTCGATCTTCTTGCCGGCCAGGTAGTCGAGCACCGACTTCGCGCGCCGCTTGGACAGGTCCAGGTTGAGCGAACGCGAGCCCTTGTTGTCCGTGTGCCCTTCAATCTGCACCGGCCCCAGCGTCGGGTTCTTGGCGAGCACCGCCGCCACCTCATCCAGCAGCGGGTACGACTGCTTCTGGATGATCGCGGAGTTCGTCTCGAAGAGGATGTTGCCCTTGATGCGGATGCGGTCCGACTCCACGACCACATAGGGCGGGGCGTCGTACGGGCAGCCGTTGTTCTCCGGCGGGCCGGCCACGTCGGGGCAGTCGTCCTCGCCGTCCGGAATCTCGTCCATGTCCGTGTCCGGGCAGCCGTCGAAGTCCTTCAGGCCGGGCACGTCCGGGCACTTGTCCAGCTTGTCGATGATGCCGTCGCCGTCGGTGTCCTTGTCCGGCTCCACCGGGCAGCCCTTGGTCTCCACGGTGCCCTTCACGCTGGGGCACGCGTCGTCGCCGTCCGCGATGCCGTCGCCGTCGTTGTCCGGATCCGGGCAGCCGTCGTAGTCCTCGAAGTCGTCCTTGTCCTCGGGCTGCGTGGGGCAGCGGTCGAGCGTGTCGGGCACGCCGTCGCCATCCGAGTCCAGACCGGACGTGTCGTAGCGGACCGCCAGCATCACGCGCAGGGCCTCGCGGCCGTAGCCGGTGGTGACGTTGAGCCCGCGGCCCACGTCCAGCTCCACGCCCCAGTTGCCCCACACCTTCGCGCGCGCGCCGACGAGCAGCTCCCACGGCGTCTTGAGCGAATCCGACTGGTCGAAGTTGAACGGGCGCACCAGCGGCGTGCGCAGGTGCATTTCCGCCACGCCCTTCACCTCGCGAAGCCGACCGATGTCCGGCAGGTCCACGATGCCGCCCGCGCCCAGCGTCAGCTCGTCGTCCACGCGCAGGTTCAGGTACTGCGCCGCGGGACGCAGCAGCACGCCCGCGTTGCCGAGCACGCGCACGGGCAGGGGACCCACCTTCCAGTCCACGGCCAGGCGCGGGGCGAACACCACGCCGCGCTCACCCGTGAAGCTCTGCGCGCTGCCGGTGGGCAGCCGCACTTCCGTCACCACCGCGAGCCCCACCGGGAAGCGGTTCGGGTTCAGCAGGTTCACGCGCGGCAGCAGGCGGATGTCGCCCAGCGTGGTGCCGCTGACGCCCGCGGCGCCCGGGAAGTCCGGCGCGTTCAGCGCGTCCCCGAGCAGCGAGAAGTTGTCGCCCTGGATGAGCGTGACGGGCAGGTCCACGCCCAGCTCCAACCGCTCCAGGAGCTGGTAGGAGAACAGCAGGTGCGCATCCAGCCGGTACGGCAGCAGGTCGCCCAGCTTCTCGTCGCCCAGCTTGAGCGAGAGGATGCGCCAGTTGAAGTCGAGGAGCAGCGCGCCCCGATAGCTGCCCACCGCTTCCGCGGTGGCGCCTTCCAGCGCGATGCCGCTGGACTGCGCGGCCGTGGGCTTCACGGGAACGGCATCGAAGCCGCGGGAGAACGGATCGGGCTGTGCGTGGGCCGCTGCCGTGGTGAGCAGCAGGCCCAGGGCCGCGAGCCGGATGGCTGCGCCGCCTGCGGACCGGCTCCACGAAACGTGCCCGGAGTCGGGGCATTGCATGCTGAGGCTCTTAGCACCCACCTTCTCGGGCCGGAAGAAAAGCCACCCTTCCGGTGTGAGCTACAGCCCTGTGCCATTTATACAATTCGGGGTGCCCACGAGAGGAGCGAGCCCCCCGCCGCGAGGCGATGTGTCCTGTCGATTACGTCACAGTTCACGGCGGCCTTCCGGTTCCCCGGAGCGTTGGAGGCCATGCGAGAAACAGCGTCATGAATCGCTGGCTCCTGTGGGGATGTCTCCTGGTGGTGGGTTGCGGCACCCGTGAGTCGAACGTGCGGCGCGAGTCCCTCGCGTCGCCGGTGGCTGGATCCGAGAGCACGGTCGTCTTCGAGGGGAGCTGTGACGCGTCGGGCGCGGTGGAGCTGGGCGGCGGCCTGTTCGTGGTGGCGGACGACGAGGACAACATCCTGCGCATCTACGACGCGCGCCAAGGCGGCCGTCCGTTGAAGACGGTGGACCTGTCGCCGTCGCTGGAATTGCCGGTGAAGAAGAAGCCTCCGGAAACGGACATCGAGGCAGGCTCGCGGCTGGGCAACCTGGCCTTCTGGCTCACGTCGCACGGCCGCAACAGCTCCGGCAAGAAGCAGCCCGCGCGCCTGCGCTTCTTCGCCACGAGCGCCGGGGATGCGGAGCACGTGCAGCTCATCGGTCAGCCGTACACGCGGCTCCTGGAGGACCTGCTCGCGGCGCCGGGCCTCGCGCCGTACGGGCTGGTGGACGCGGAGCCGCTGCCGCCGAAGCAGGCCGGGGGCCTCAACATCGAGGGCCTGACGGCGATGCTGGACTCGCCCGCGATGCTCATTGGCTTTCGCAGTCCGCTGACGCAGGGCAAGGCGCTGGTGGTGCCGCTGCTCAACCCGGAGGCGGTGGTGCGCGAGGGCGTGACGGCGCGCTTCGGTGCACCGCGCTTGCTGGACCTGGGAGGCCTGGGCATCCGCTCGCTGTCGTCGTGGCGGGGCCGCTACCTCATCATGGCGGGGGCCACCGGTTCGGAGGCGCGCTCGCGGCTGTTCACCTGGAGGGGCGGGGATGACCGGCCGGCTCCGGTGGAGTCGGTGGACCTGTCGAGCCTCAACCCGGAGGCGTTCTTCACGCCGGACGCGTCCGACGAGGTCCTGCTCCTGAGCGACGACGGCACCGTGTCGTTGGACGGGGTGGAGTGCAAGCGCCAGGAGGATCCGGCGCTCAAGCGCTTTCGCGGCGTGTGGACGACGTTGCCGCAAAGCCCCTGAGCGCCGGATGGGCGCGCGGGTGCTAGCGCTCCATGAACTCCGCGGCCGGGACGACCTGGACGGCGTCCGGACGCACCGGCAGCTTCTGCTGGATGAGCGTCTCATCCAGCTTCAGCAGCTCCGGCGACTTGGGTGATGCGTACGTGATGGGAGAAGGCGCCCCCGACTTGAGCGTCTTCGCGAGCCCGTCCGCGTCCTCCGTGACGAACACGAACGCGAGCTTCTCCGGCTGGAGCTGCCGGCGCACGGCGGCGTTCACGGACTCCGGCGTCATCGTCTTCAGCGCCTCGCGGTAGGACTCCAGGAAGTTCGGCGTGCCGTAGAAGAGCGAGTCGATGGCGTACCCCAGCCGGCGCTGGTCGCTCTGCTCCCACAGGCGCGTGTAGCCCTGGAGGAAGCCGCGCACCAGGTCGAAGCGGTCCTGGGGCAGGGGCTCCTTCGACATCCGGTCCAGGAAGTACACCGCGCCGCGCGTGGCGAACACGCCATTGGCGGGCACCACGGGCCGCAGCCACAGGGACACATCCTGCTGGGTGCGCACCAGGTTGGTGCGGTTGAACGTGCCGTTGCCCCGGTCCTCGATGAAGTGCTCGGCGTAGGCGTAGTCGCCGTAGTTGAGGCCGCGCTGCTCGCGCAGTTCGTTGAAGAGCACGCCGACGAACTGACGGTGCTCGCCCAGGTTCGACAGCGCGAACGCCACCGGGAAGAAGTCCGGGTCGCCCCGGCGCAGCGGCGTGACGAAGCCCATGCTCACGGCGGTGGAGAGCGTGGGCTTCTGGAGGATGAGCGTGCGGCCGGCGGAGGACGGCACGGGCGGCAGCGCCACGCGGGGCGCCCCCGTGGCGGGCAGCGCGGAGAGGCGCGAGGTGACGGTCTGCTGGAGCGCGGCGTCCACCGGGCCCGCGAGCCCGATGACGAGCCGGTCCTGGGTGAAGACGCGGCGCGCGTGCGCCTTCACATCGTCAATCGTGAGCGACTGGAGGCCCTGCACGGTGCCGCCGGTGAAGTGGGCGTAGGGGTGGCCCGCGTAGAGCAGCGCGTCCAGGCCCACCTTGCCCAGCGTCTCGTCGTCCTCGCTGCGCAGGCCGTTGCGCACGGCATTCAGCGCGTTGGCGCGCAGGCGCTCGAACTCCGCGGGGTCGAAGCGGGGCTCCAGCAGCGTGTCCGTGTACAGCTCCAGGAAGCGCGGCAGGAAGTCCTTGTGGACGCGGCCGGAGAGGGTGGTCATCTCCTTGTCCGTGACGACCGTGAGCTCGGCGGCCATCGGGTAGAGCGCTTCGAGCAACTGCGCGGCGGTGAGCTTCCGCGTGCCGCCCTCCGCCATCAGCTTCGCGGTGAGGAAGGTGAGGCCCTCCTTGCCCTTCGGATCATCGATGGAGCCCGTGTGGAACACGAGCCGCAGGCTGACGAGCGGCGTGTCCTGCCGGGCCTGCACGACGAGCTCCATCGGCTTCGGCTGCTTCAGCGGCACGGCCGGCACCGGCGCGGTGGTCTTCGCGGTGTCGGTCGCGGCCGGAGGCGTCGTGGGCGGCGCGGCTTCGGGCATGGGCTTGGGGGTGGAGGCGCAACCGGCGAGGGACAGCGCGGCGGCGAACACCAGGGACACGGACGGGTTGGACTTCAGCATCACGGCGTCCCTCCGGCGGCGGGCTTGGGGGTGAGGGTGAGGACGGTGAGGTTCGAGTCGATGAGGTACTTCTTCGCGAACGCGGTGAGCTGCTTCGGCGTCACGGCGCCCAGCTGCTTCAGGTAGCTGGCGAGCGCGTCGGGCGGGCCCATGACGCCCGCGTAGAAGGCCAGGTCGATGGCCACATCGCGCGGGGTGTCCATGCCCATGAGCAGGCCGTAGCGCAGGTGGTCCTGGATGGCCTTCACGCGTCCAGCGTCCACCTTGCCTTCGACCAGGGCCTTCACGTCGCGGCGCAGGGTCGCGTCCACGGCGGCGCGGTGCTTCTCGTCCTGGAGGGTGGCGTCGATGGGGAACAGGTACGGGTCGCGGTGGGGCGAGGTGGAGACGGACAGCGACTCGACGAGCTGCTTCTCCAGCACCAGCTCCTTGTAGGCGGGGCTGGTGTCGCCGACGAGGTACTCGGCGAGGATGGACTGGATGGCGGCGTCGGGGG
>NZ_RAWD01000028.1:0-48891 GCF_003612065.1 Corallococcus sp. CA047B | reverse complement strand
AGCAGGTGAAGACGTGGGACGAAGCCCTCACGCTGGTGCGCCAGCGCTCCACGGACCTGCGCAACGCCGAGGCGGGCGTGGAGCGCGCCCAGGGCCGGTGGCGCCAGTCGCTGTCGCTGCTGCTGCCCAACGCGCGGGCCTCCGCGGGCGTGGGGTTCGATGTGCTCCATCCGGACAGCCCCTCCGCCCCCGGCGGCGGTGTGGTGGGTGGAGGTACGACGGGAGGCGCGGGCACCAAGGTCCCCAGCGCGCCCCTGGGCACGCTGTCCGTGTCGCTCACCCAGTCCGTGGTGGATGTAGGCGCATGGCGGGGCCTGTCGTCAGCGCAGGCATCAGAGCTGTCGTCGGTGGCCAGCCTGAAGGACACGCAGCGCCGGCTCACCCAGGGGCTGGCGCAGGTGCTGGTGGCCACGGTGGCCGCCGAGCGCGCCGCGGAGATCAACCGGGTGGGCCTGCGTCAGGCGCTGGAGCGTCAGGCCCTCACCCAGCGCTCCTTCGAGCTGGGCGCGGGCACGCAGCTGGACGTGGTGCGGGTGGGCCAGGACGTGGCGCTGGCGCGGCAGTCGCTGGTGGCCGGTGATGAACAGCTGCGCCGCACGCGCGAGTCGCTGGGCCTGTCGCTGGGCACGGACCACGGCGTGGGCGTCAACCCGGACTTCAACCTGTCCGGGCTGGTGGAGCAGACGCGCCGGGACTGCTCTCCCCTTCAGGACCTGGGCGCCCGGGCCGACCTGCAGGCCGCGAAGTCCAACGTGGACGCGGCCCGGGACAGCCGGCGGCAGGCTTCCGCGGGCTATCTGCCCACGGTGGGGGTGAGCAGCACGCTCTTGGGCCTCACCACGGATCCCGGCTTCGGCCGCTTCGCCCTGTGGAATGTGTCCGCGGTGCTGTCCGTCCCCCTCTGGGAAGGCGGCCTTCGCGGCGGCCTCGTCCGGGAGCGCGCGGGCGTGGAGGAGCAGGCCGCGCAGCAGTTGGAGGCCGCGCGCCGCAGCGTGGGCGTGGAGGTTTCTCGCGCACGGCGTGGAGTGGAAGTGTCCGAGGCGCTGTTGAAGACGGCGGCCGAGTCCCTCGACCTGGCGGACCGGACCGACCGGCTCACCCGGCGGGCCTTTGAGGTGGGACGCGGTGGCAGTTTGGAGCTGGTGCAGAGCGGAGCCGCCCTCCGCCAGGCCCAGCTCGCTTTGGTTTTGAGGGAATTCGAGCTCGTCCAGGCCCGCCTGGATGCGTTCCTCACGGAGGCCCGGTGCGACTGGTGACGAGGGTGCGCCCCCTGAAGGCGCTGTTGACGAAGACGCTGTTTGGCGCGGCCCTGGTGGCCGGCGCGGCCGGGTGCTCGGGCAAGACGGAAGTGAAGACCGCCCCCCCGCCGCGCGAGGTGCAGGTCGTGGCGCTGGCGCCGCACGAGGTGCGCGACACCGGGGAGTACCTGGGTTCGCTCCTGTCGCGGCAGAGCGTCACCGTGCTGCCGCAGGTGGCCGGCTACGTGAGGAAGATCCACGTGAGGCCCGGCCAGAAGGTGGAGGCGGGCACGCCGCTGGTGGAGGTGGACGCGCGCCAGGAGACCGCGGCGCTGGACAGCGCCCAGGCCCAGCAGAGCTCCTCCGCGGTGGACCTGGAGCTGGCGCGCCGCACCCTGGCGCGCACCGAATCCCTCAACAAGGAAGGCCTCGCGAGCGTGCAGGAGCTGGAGCGCGCCCAGGCGGCCGTGAAGGCCGCGGAGGCCGCCCAGCGCGCGGCCGGCGCGACGGTGGCCCAGCGCCAGGTGCAGCTGCAGTTCCATGTCGTTCGCGCGCCGTTCGCGGGCACCATGGGGGACGTGCTGGTGCGCGTGGGTGACTTCGTGGGCGCGACCACGACGCTCACCACGGTGGCCCAGGCGGACGCGCTGGAGGTCAGCGTGTCGGTGCCGGCCTTCCGCGCCCGTTCGCTCAAGCCGGACACCGTGCTGGAGCTGTTGGATCAGCAGGGCAAGCTCATCCTCTCCAGCACCGTCTTCTACGTGGCGCCGCAGACGGACCCCCGCACGCAGCTGGTGGAGGTGAAGGCCGCCTTCCGCAACACCGTGGGCCTGCGCCCCAGCGAGCTGCTGCGCGCGCGGCTGGTGTACTCCACGCGTGACGCGCTCCAGATTCCGGCGCTCGCGGTGGTGCGCCAGAGCGGGCAGCCCTTCGCGATGGTGGTGGAGAAGAAGGACGGCAAGACGCTGGTGGAGCGCCGCCCGGTGTCGCTGGGCACGCTGGGCGACATGTCCTACGTGGTGGAGGGCGGCCTGAAGCAGGGCGACCTCGTCGCGGTGTCCTCGCTGCACATGCTGAAGGACGGCATGGCCGTGATTCCCAAGCAGGTCAGCGCCCCCAACGAACCCGCGCAGGCGCCGGGCACGGCGCGCGCGGACGAAGTCCCCACCCGTGCCATGGCGCCCCGGCCCGCGGCGGGCGGCACCACCGGCGGCAGCCGCTAGGCGTTTCGAGAGAGGGCGTCACCCCGTGTTCGTCGACTTCTTCATCCGCAGGCCCGTCTTCGCCATCGTCTGCTCCATCATCCTGACGCTGGTGGGGCTCATCGCCATCCCCACGCTTCCCATCGCGCAGTACCCGGATCTGGCGCCGCCGCAGGTGACGGTCACCAGCACCTACGTCGGCGCGAGCGCCGAGGTGGTGGAGGCCGCCGTCACCATCCCGTTGGAGCAGGAGCTCAACGGCGTGGAGGACATGCGCTACATCACCTCCACCAGCAGCAACGACGGCACCAGCACCATCACCGTCACCTTCGCGCCCACGCGCAACATCGAGGTCGCGGCCGTGGACGTGCAGAACCGCGTCAGCCGCGCCGCCGCGCGTCTGCCCGCGCAGGTGAACCAGACGGGCATCGTGGTGAACAAGGCCTCCAGCCAGATGCTGCTGACGGTGGGCCTGTCCAGCCCGGACAACCGCTACGACGCGAAGTTCCTGTCCAACTACGCGGACGTGAACCTCAAGGACGCCATCAAACGCGTGCGCGGCGTGGGCGAGGTGCGCATCTTCGGCGAGCGCAAGTTCTCCATGCGCCTGTGGTTGGACCCCACGGAGCTGGCCCGCCGCCAGCTCACGCCCCAGGACGTGGTGAGAGCCCTCCAGGAGCAGAACCTCCAGGTGGCCGCGGGCCAGGTGGGCCAGCCGCCCTCCAGCGACGAGCAGCCGTATCAGATCGCCGTGCGCGCCCGGGGCCGCCTGATTGAGCCGGAGGAGTTCGGCGACATCGTCCTCATGCGCAACACGGACGGCCGCGCCGTCACCGTGAAGGACGTGGGCCGCGTGGAATTGGGTGCGGAGAACTACGCCACGCTCCTGCGCTTCAACGGCCGCACCGGCGTGGGCATGGCCATCTTCCAGTTGCCCACCGCCAACGCGCTGGACGTGCGCGACGGCGTCATCAAGGAGTTGGATCGGCTGTCGCAGGCGTTCCCGCCGGGCCTGGAGTACCGCACCGGCACGGACACCACGCTGGCCGTGCGCGCCTCCGTCAACGAGGTGGTGCACACGCTCATCGAGGCCATCGCGCTCGTCATCCTGGTCATCTTCTTGTTCCTGCACGGGTGGAGGAGCGTGCTGATCACGGCGCTCACCCTGCCCGTCTCGCTGGTTGGCACGTTCGCGTTCGTCTACCTGATGGGCTTCTCCATCAACACGCTGACGCTGTTCGGCCTGACACTGGCCACGGGCCTCGTCGTGGACGACGCCATCGTGGTCATCGAGAACATCGAACGGTTGATGGCGGAGAAGGGCCTGTCGCCGATGCAGGCGGCGCGCGAGGGCATGAAGGAGGTGGCCGGCGCGGTGGTGGCCATCTCCGTGGTGCTGGTGGCGGTGTTCATCCCGGTGGCCCTCTTCCCGGGCACCACGGGCTCCATCTACCGCCAGTTCGCGCTCACCATCGCCGCGTCGGTGGCCCTGTCCACCTTCTGCGCGCTGACGCTGACGCCCGCGCTGTCCGCGCGGCTGCTCAAGCACCACCACGGGGAAAAGTGGGTCTTCTTCCGCAAGGTGGACCAGGTGCTGGACTGGACGCGCGACACCTACGGCAAGGGGCTGCGCAAGCTGCTGGGCTACCCGCTGCTGGTGCTGGTGGCGTTCCTCGCCTGCATCGGCGCCACGGTGATGCTCTTCCGCGCGGCGCCCACGGGCTTCATCCCGGACGAGGACCAGGGCTACGTCATCATCTCCGTGCAGGGTCCGGAGGGCATGTCGCTTGCGCAGACGGAGAAGGTGCTCCAGGAGACGGAGGCCGTGCTCAAGGCCCAGCCGGAGGTGAACGTGATGTTCGCCATCGGTGGCTTCTCCCCCAACGGCAACGGGTCCAACTACGCCACGGTGTTCACGGCGCTGAAGCCCTGGGAGGAGCGCAAGGGCAAGGACCAGTCGGTGGCCGCGCTGGTGGAGCGGCTGCGCGGCCCGCTGGGCAAGATTGGCAGCGCGCGCGTCATCCCCTTCCAGCCCCCGGCCATCCGAGGCGTGGGCAGCGTGGGCGGCTTCCAGTTCATCGTGGAGGACGTCGCCGGCAGCCACTCGCTGGAGGAGCTGGCCAACGCCACGCAGGAGATGGTGCAGAAGGGCAACGAGGAGGGCCGCCTGAGAGGCGTCTTCACCCCGTTCAACGCCAACACGCCCATCCTCGACGTGGAGGTGGACCGCCAGAAGGCCAAGGCGCTGGGCGTGCCCATTGAGCAGATCTTCGGCGTGATGCAGCTCTACATGGGCAGCCAGTACGTCAACGACTTCAACTACGCGAGCCGCACGTACCGCGTCTATGTCCAGGCCGAGCAGCAGTTCCGCGACAGCCCGTCGGACATCGGCTCGTTCTACGCGCGCACCGAAACCGGGGACATGATTCCGCTGGAGTCGCTGGTGAAGGTGACGCCCATCGTCTCCGCGCAGGTCATCAAGCACTACAACCTGTTCCGCTCCGTGGAGATCAACGGCCAGGGCGCCCCCGGCGTGTCGTCCGGTCAGGCGCTGGAGGCCATGGAGAGCGTGGCCAACCAGGTGCTGCCGCAGGGCATGGCCTCCGAGTGGACGGGCATCAGCCTGGAGCAGAAGGAGTCCGGCGGGCAGACGATGATCATCTTCGGCCTGGGCATCCTCTTCGTGTTCCTGGTGCTGGCGGCGCAGTACGAGAGCTTCAGCCTCCCGTTCGTCATCATCCTGTCGGTGCCCCTGGCCATCATGGGCGCGCTGGGGTTGCAGGTGGCGCGCGGCTTCGCCAACGACGTGTTCTGTCAGGTGGGCCTGGTGATGCTGGTGGGCCTGTCCTCCAAGAACGCCATCCTCATCGTGGAGTTCGCGGAGCAGCTGCGCGAGCAGGGCAAGAGCTCCCTGGAGGCGGTGGTGACGGCGGCGGAGGTGCGGCTGCGGCCCATCCTGATGACGTCCATCGCGTTCCTCCTGGGCGTCGTGCCGCTGATGACGGCGTCGGGCGCGGGCGCGGCGGCGCGCAACTCGCTGGGCACCGCGGTGTTCGGCGGCATGCTGGTGTCCACCATCGTCAACCTCATCTTCATCCCCGGCCTCTACGTGCTGATGCAGAAGCTGCGGGGCGACGCGAAGCGGTCCAGCGAAGTGGAAGCCCTGCCGGCGGCCCACGCGCCCTGAGCTGACAGCGCCTGAAACAGCAAACCGCCCTCCCCTCCCGACGTGGAGAGGAGGGCGGTTTCGTTTTCAGCGTGCTGGGGCGCGCCTTCAGATTTCGTGCGCGGTCTGCTCGTACACGAGGACGTGGCGGGAGACGGGCAGGAGGATGATGTTGAGCGTGCGCCAGTTATCGCCGTTGGGGCCGGTGCTGAACTCGCGGAAGTAGCTCTTCACCTGCGCGTTCGCACCCAGCTCGCCGTAGGTGTCGAGGATGGCCGGGTGCAGCGGCTGGAACTGCCCGTACATCCGGGACTGGAAGGCCGCGTACGTGGAGGTGACCGGGGCCGTGTCGGAGCGGTAGCCCCGGTACTCGCTCTTCGCGAGCACCGCCGCCGCGGCGGAGTCCAGGGACGCGGGCGTCGAGTACGGCCACGCGAAGTCATAGCGGTCCAGGAAGGAGTACATGTCCTCGCGGTACGCATTGCCCCCGTTGAGCAGCGCCTGGAGGTTCCCCTCCAGGGGGAACTGCGCCAGCGTCACCGGGGCGTTGGTCGGCGCCGGGGTGGGATTCGCCACGCACGCGCCGCCCACGCAGGCGGCCTGGAGGCGGTACTGCTTGCCCAGGCCGTTGCTCCAGCCCACCACCACCAGGTACTCGCCCGCCGCGTCGAAGGTCGCGAGCGGAATCTTGCTCAGCTCGCCGTAGCCGGAGTCGTCGTCCTCGAAGAGCGGGCGGTAGCCGTAGCCGTACTGCGTCTTGGGCCCGTACACGAACAGGCCGGTGTCCACGCCCACGCCGGTGCCCAGGTGCGTCACCTCCAGCGCCACCTGCGTGTGCGCCGCGACGGTGAGCGTGTAGGCCTCATAGTTCGCCGACGTGCCGGTGTTCGACGCCACCGCGCTGCCCACGGCGAGCGGGCCCCGGACGGACATGAAGGAGTCGAACGGCGTGGGCGGAGCCGGCACCAGCGACTGCGTCGCCGTCGTCACCGTGTCGCCGGCCTCGGGGGCCGGGGTCTGCTCCGGCGGGCCACCACAGGCGCCCAGGAGGCCCGCCGCGGACATCCACAGCATCGCGCTACGCACTGCCATTCCACGCTTCATCGCTTCCGCCTTCGTTCAAGGGGGCGGGAGGGGCCCGCCCGGGGAGTGAAGCGGCCCCTGTGACAGCTTGAAGACGGGAACTCAAGCAACAGGTGAAACACAGGCGCCCCCGGCAAGCTGTGCAACAGGGGCGCCTGTCTCGGCGTCTTAGAAGCTGGCGGTGGCGGTGATGCTGCCGCCGGCGGCGGGCGTGTTGACGGTGTTGTTGCCCCCGCCCTGCCAGACGACGTTGCCGGCGCCGTCACGCTTCACGCACTTCCACTGGATGGAGGTGTTGGCGGGCATGGCGTAGGTGGCGCGCCACGTGGGGTACGCGGTGGGGCTGAGGATCTTGGTGGTGCCCGTCGCGCTCCAGTTGGACAGCTCCGTGATGCTGCCCGTGACGTAGACGTTCTGGCCCATCACGGTCGTGCCGTTGTTGCACACGAACTCCACGTTGGCGGTGGTGGGAGGAGGCGTGGTGCCGCCCAGGGTCCACACGGCGTAGTCGGTGCCGGAGGCGGCCAGCGTCCAGCCGGTGCCGGACGGGCTCCAGGCCGTGCCGCCAATCTTCACCGCCACCTTGTTGTCGATGACGGCCGCGTACAGGCCCGCCTCCGCGCGCTGGATGTTGACGACGGACTCGGAGGTGAGGCCCGCCGTCTTGCGGACGGTCATCAGCGTCTTGATGTCGTTCCCCAGGCCCCAGTTGAAGTAGTGCGCCCAGTAGACGCTGGGGATGCCCGGGTGGGTCAGGATGTAGGCGTAGCCCTGCATCACCTTGGCGCACGGCACGGGCCAGTGGTTCTGCGCGTTGCCGCACGACTCGCTGGGGCCGGTGTCGTGGTTGTCCACGAACGTCACGGCGCCCTTCGGGTAGTGGCCGATGAAGCCCGCGGGCTTGCCGGCGGCCGTCTTGAGGCGCGAGTAGTTGTTGTTGGTGAGCGCGTCGTTGAGCAGGCCCTTGGTGGAGAAGTCGAAGGCGGCGCAGGTGCCACCGTTCGCCGTCACCCAGTTGCCGATCTGCTGGCTCCAGTTGTCGGGGTTGTTCGCGTCGAAGTAGTTCGTGGGCCAGTGCTCACCGACGCAGAACCACGGCGCGGTGGCGTCCACGTACTCCTTCACGTAGGAGCCCGCGAAGCCCTTCACGAAGTCGAAGCGCCACCCGGCGAAGCCCACGCCCTTCAGGCGGCTGTTCATCCACGTCTTCAGGTCCGCGCGGACGATGGCCTGCGAGTGGTCCAGGTCGCGAGCGGCCGCGTAGCCCTCGCCGCTGTCGGCGTTGCCGCAGGCCGTGGCCCACTCGTCGCCCGCCGCCACCGTGTTGCAGCCGCCCCAGGTGGGGTTGGTGAAGTCCGCCCAGTTGGCGGTGCCCACGCGGTGGTTCACCACGATGTCCGCGATGGGCTTCACGCCCTGCGCGTTGAGCGCGGCCAGCGCGGCGGTGAGTTCCGCCTCCGTGCCATAGCTGGAGTTGAGCACGTTGAGCTGCCGGGGCAGGTAGCCCTGGGTGGAGGCCGCGTCGGACGGCGGCGGCAGCCACACCAGGGTGAAGCCCGCGGACTTCAGCGTGGCCGCGTTGTTCTTCACCGTGTTCCACCAGCCGCCGGCACTGGCGGAGTTCCAGTGGAAGCCCTGGATCATCACGTCCGTGCTGGCGCCATCCAGCGGCTTGGCCGCGGCGGGCGCGGCGGCGAACAGGCTGGCCACGGAAGCGGCCAGCAGGCGGGTCTTCAGCGTCATCTTGAGCTCGGGGTTGGGGGAGGCAGCGGCGGCAAGCTAGTCCTGCCTTTCCCTGCAAACCAGGACCGCCCGTCAGGGCCACCCTCCCACACGGTGCGCACGGGCGACGGCGCGGTGCGTCGCGCTTTGCTGAACGGCGGAGCTGTCTAGAATCCCACCCTCCGCCGTTCCCACCCCCGAGCGTTGCCCTTGATTGAACCCGAGACGGCCCTTCCGGCCACCGCACCGGTCGCCGAAGAGCGTTGGTCGTGGCCTCCCCTGTTCGGCCTGCTGGAGGTCCAGTTCGGCGCGGCCGTGGGCTTCCTTCAGACGGCGGTGCCGTACTGGCTGGCGAAGGACGGGATGCCGCTGGCGCAGATTGGCGTGCTGTCGGGCACGGCCTTCTCGCCGCACGCGTGGAAACTGTTGTGGGTGCCGCTCATCGACCTGGGGCCCTGGCGCCGGGTCTGGTACGGCGTGAGCACGCTGCTCACCGCGCTGCTCATCCTGGCGTGCGCGCTGTTGCCGGATCCCGCTCACCAGTTGGGCGTCTTCACGCTGCTGCTGACGGCGTTGCAGGCGGCGTCCACGACGGCGCACGCGGCGCTCAACGGGCTGATGGCCACGACGTCGAAGCTGGAGGACAAGGGGCGCACGGCGGGCTGGCAGATGGCGGGCAACGTGGGCTCCACGAGTTTGCTGGGCGCGCTGGCCATCTTCCTCGCGAGCCAGTTCTCCCGGCAGGTGGCGGGCATCGTGCTGGCCACGCTGGTGCTGGCGAGCGGCGCGGGCATCTTCTGGATCACCGAACGACATGACCCGTCCACGGTGCCCACCGGGCCGCTGCTCAAGGTCGCGTGGGAGCGGGTGAAGGGCATCGTGGGGGACCTGGCGAAGACGGCCTTCAGCCGCGAGGGCATCATCATGCTGGTGCTGTGTCTGGCGCCGGTGGCCTGCGGCGCGCTCACCAACCTGTTCAGCGCGATGGCCCACGACTACCAGGTGCCGGAGCACACGGTGGAGCTGGTGAACGGCCTGGGCATGGGCATCCTGGGCGCGCTGGGGTCGCTCGTGGGCGGCTGGCTGTCGGACCGGATGAACCGCAAGCTCGCGTACGCGCTGATGGGCGGGGCCACGGGCCTGTGCGCCTTCGCGATGGCGGCGGCGCCCATGACGACGACCACGTACATCTGGGGCACGCTCGCGTACAGCTTCGCCAACGGCGCGGCCTTCGCGGCCTTCGCGGGCATGGTGCTGGAGATGGTGAGCGAGGGCGCGGCGGTGACGACGAAGTACTCGCTGTTCGTCGCGGCCTCCAACTTCGCCATCAGCTACACCACCGCGCTGGACGGACACGCGTCGGCGTTCCGGGGCATCGGCACGCGCGCGAGCATCGCGGCGGACGGCCTCATCACCTTCGGAGGCATCAGCATCGTCGTGCTCATCTTCGCGCTCTTCCTGCGCAAGAAGCCCGCGGCCCCCACCGCCACCGCGTGAGCCCCATGTCCTCCCCTCCTCCGTCCACCGTCGAGGTCGTCACCTGGCGGGAAGCCTTCCGCTCGGACTTCGAACGGCTCAACCGCCAGTGGATTGAAAAGGACTTCCACATCGAGGGCTCGGACCTGGCCTCGCTCACGGATCCGCACGGGACCTTCGTGGCACCGGGCGGTGAGGTGCTCTTCGCGCTCGTGGACGGCCGGGTGCTGGGCACGTGCGCGCTGCGCAAGGCGGACGGCGACACGTACGAGCTGTGCAAGATGGCGGTGTCCCCGGAAGCGAGGGGCCGGGACCTGGGGGACGCGTTGATGCGGGCCGCGCTGACCACGGCCCGCGAGCGCGGCGCCCGGCGGATGTACCTGGTGACGAACAGCGCGCTCGCACCCGCGCTGGGCCTGTACCGCAAGCACGGCTTCGTCACCACGCGCAGCGGCCCGGAGCTGGCGGCCGCGACGGGCTACTCGCGCGCGGACGTGGAGATGGTCGTCGACCTGTGAGGGCATGAAGAAACGCCGCGTTCCCGAGAAGGAGCGCGGCGCCTTTCGTGCGGCTTCGGTCCTGACCCCTTCGTGTGCACCGTGACGCCAGCGAACAGGCCGGCGCGCAGGGCCAGTCCTTCCGGCGGGAGCGCGGGGCATGACGCCGTCCTGCGCGCGCGGGATGACGGGCGCATCCGCGTCCGATAGCGGGCCGGTCTCAGTGCGTGACGGGAGGTGATGGCGGGCCGGCGCCGCGCTCCCGTGCGTAAAGCTTTCGTGCACCGGTAGCGTCGGCGCCCCCGGCCTCGACGGCGCGCCCGTCAGCCTCCCTTCGCCCGGGGCACGCGTCCCAGCACGGGCCGCAGCACCGGTGCATGGCCAGCCAGAAAGCCCCACAGCCGGCTGGCGACCGGCCCGTGCGGCCGGTCACGCCGGCGCGCTGCCACGAGTTCCTCGATGACGCCGGGAAAGTGCCGTCCGGCAATGGACCGCAGGCGTCCGTCCCGCAACTCGGCCTCGATCATGAACCGCGGCAGATGCCCCCACGCCATGCCGTGCAGGACCAATTCCTTCTTCATGAGGTGGTCTGGCGCGGAACACTGAGGCGCGCCTTCGACCAGGAAGTGGCCCTGTTCGGGAGGATGCCGCGCCGAGTCCCGGAGCACGCACTGGGTGAAGGCTTGCATCTGCCGCGGCGTGATGGCGGTCTTCGGCTGGAAGGGAAGGAAACCCGGCGCCACCACCGGCACGAGCGCGACTCGGCCCAAATCCATCCACTCCATCCGTACGTCGCTCTTGGGTACACGGTGCACGATGAGGTCGGCCTCGTCCTCCAGCAGCCGCTCCCATGGGCCGCTCACCGCCTCGAACTGCAGATGCAGCCGCGTCTGCGGACATTGCGCGAAGAAGCGGCTGAGCAGCGCCAGCACCGGCGGCAGCGGGCACAGGTCCCCGAGCACCACGCGCAGCTCTGCCTCCTCGCCCATCGCGAGCTGCTGGGCGTGCGTGCTCAGCTCTTCGGCCTCGCGCAGCAACGTGCGGGCCTTGCGATGGAAAGCCCGCCCGGCCTCGGTGAGGCGCACGCGATAGCCCGAACGGTCCAACAGGCTCAGGCCCAGCTGCTGTTCCAGCTTGGCCACTGCCGCGAACACCGACGGATGCGATCGGTGCATCCGCTCCGCCGCGGCCTGGAAGCTTCCGCCGCTCACGACGGCGTCGAAGCACTGCAACTCATGAAGTGTGAAGCCGGTCATTGTCGGAGAAAGCTACACGCTCATCTCAAACTTTGTAATGTCTCTCCGGCCGCCCGGCTCCTATGGATGAGACCGTTCTCATCACCTTCCTGGAGCCGATATGGAATCCCAGCCCCCCTCCTTCATCACCACCGGCGATGGCGTGCGCATCGCCTACCGCTTCGACGGCGCGCTACAGAAGCCGGTGCTGTTGCTCTCGAACTCCATCGGTACCAACCTCCACATGTGGGACGCCCAGGTGCCGGCGCTCACCGAGCACTTCCGGCTGCTGCGCTACGACGCGCGCGGCCACGGCGCCTCCGGCGTCCCCACCGGTCCGTACTCGCTGGACCGGCTGGGGCGCGACGTGGTGGAGCTGCTGGACGCGTCGGGCCTACAGCGGGTGCACGTGCTGGGCCTGTCCCTCGGCGGATTCGTCGCGCAGTGGCTGGGGATTCATGCGCCGGAGCGCGTCGACCGCCTGGTGCTGGCCAACACCGCCGCATACCTCGGCCCGGCGCAGCAATGGGACCGCGCGATCGCGGAGCTTCTGGCGGCCCCCGACATGCGGGCCACAGCGGAGATGTTCCTGCGCAACTGGTTCCCGGCCGCCATGCTTGAGGCGAACGACAAGGTCGTCGAGCCGTTCCGCCGCACGCTGCTCGCCACGCGGCGCGAGGGCGTGGCCGGAAGCTGGGCCGCGGTGCGCGACGCGGACCTGCGCCGCACCCTCACGCTGATTCGCAACCCGACGCTGGTCATCGCAGGCGAGCACGACACCGTCACCTCCGCCCGCCATGGCGAAGAGATTGCCTCCGCCATTCCCGGCGCGCGGCTTGAGGTCCTGCCCGCTGTACACCTGTCGAACGTCGAACGGCCGGCGGAGTTCCTGAAGGCCGTGGTGGGCTTCCTCGACCCACACGTCTGACGACACGGGGCACAGCTTCAGCGGCCCTCGGGACATCTCGACAAGCTCGGGCGCCGTGCTGGGCGCGCCACTCATGCCCGCGCAGGACTGGCCGAGGTGGCGGTCATCGACGCGCCCGTCATGCCCCTTCGAGCCTGCGGGCATGGAGAGCCTTGACGTGCCATTCGAGTTCGAGGCGCGCGTCGAGCACGGCTGCACGAGCGTCCGGACGAGGCCCGAGGCCCGACGAGACGAGCGCGCCGAGACGCCTGGCCTTAGCCGACGAGCCGGCGGCTGAAGTCGGCGAAGGCCGCGCGCACCGCGTCCGGGTTCTCGATCCAGGGGAAGTGGCCGGCGCCCGGGATGGCGCGCTCGATGACGTTCGGCGTGCAATACCGCGGCGCGTCCCAGCCGCCCTGCCAGACAATGCGGTCTTGCGCCCCCGCAAGACGCAGGATTGGGATGTCCGCCGGCCACCAACGGGCAGCATAGACGTGGTCGAAGTGGGCGTCCGACCAATCGACGGCGGCGCTGTTGTAGGGCATGCGCGCGAGGAGCTCGCGGCCGGCCTGCAGGCCGGCAGGCGTGAAGTTCCAGGGCGCGGACGCCACGGTGATGGCCGTGATGTTGGCGTCGCACCGGTCGGCCTCGTACACGGCCATGGCAGCCTCGACCTCCGGCAGCGGCGAGGCGAGGGCCATCTCGACGTAGCGCGGATGCCAGCTGGCATCCGGCGCCGTATCGAGCAGCGCCAGCCCTTTCAGGTGCGGCGCGAGCTCCGGCGTGGCGAGAAGGTACATTCCGCCGGTCGAATGGCCGACGAAGACGGGATCGGGGACCGCCTGCGCCGCCTCGACGACCACCGTGGGCCAGACATCGAAGACGTCGGCCGGCGCGCCGGGCGGCGAGCGGTTGGAGCCGTCCCCCGGCAGGTCGACCAGCCAGATCGCGCCCGGAACCTCGAGCGCGGCGGCGAGTTCCTCCAGGCTTTCCGACCCGATCCCCGGACCGCCGGGGAGCAGCAGCCAGTTCAAGCCGCCCGGCCGTTCGGAATGCCGACGAAGGCGGACGCCGGAGCGCGTGAACTTTGTCTCGGTCATGAGCCAGCCAGCTACCAGATTGCGCGCAGCAAGGGCGAGCGGATCTGCACGCGACCGGCGCGGGGCGCCCGCCCGCCGACGGCCGCGCCGACCACGATGGGCCCGCGGGACTCCCCGGCCTGAACCGTGCGCTCCTCGACGTCCCGGACGCCGCGCGAAAGCACTGGGGCAAATCGTCACCCTGAACTCTTGCGCGCGGGTCGGCTGACAAGCAACGCCAGGGCTCTCTTACTCTATATACGCGTGAGTGTTTGTCCTCGGCTCCCCAAGGCGTTCAGGCCGCACATCGACCCCAAAGCCCTTGCCCGACAAGGTGTCCTCACTGGTCAGGAAGTTGAAGATTGTCGGACCGAGCTCATTGTTGTTTGGGTCCCTGGGGTATTGGGCATTGCCATGGCAACCCATACATCCACCCATCACCACGGTGTCGTAGGTGCTCGGGTCCAATCCCCGCACTTGCCGGACATTCGGCTTGCTGCGGTCGTTGATCAATTGATTCGGCGCTGCGCCGCGAAGGCCAGGATCCGCGACCGCGCCTTTGAACAACTGGACACCAGACCGGCTGCTTTCAATCACAGTGTTTGCCAGGTAGAAGTCCTCGGTCAGCGGATCGGGCTCACCCGTGGAGGTGACGCTGTTCTCATTCACGGGTACAATCTGAATTCCCGCGAGGCGATAATACGGCCACACCGTTTTCTCGAACTCATCATCCTTGCCCATGGCTTGAAGGACTTCGGCATTGACATTATTGACGGCGATTGTCATGGCCTGTGACGGCTCGACCGTGATCGGGCCTGCCAAGGGCGGACGCACTTGGAATGACCCATCAATGATCGGATATCCGTTGGCTGCGTTCACCTGGCCTTCCAGGGGTAGCGCAACCGACTGGAAGTGGCCGGCCCCCGTATTGACCATGGCCTGCACAGGCTTGGTGATCGGCGGCTTGTAATTCATTGTGTCGTAGAGGGTAACGACATACAGCCCGGTAGGGCTCTTATCCGGCTTCTGCAAGTTATCTACATGCTCGAACGTGGTATAAATAAAGGCGGGGTAGTTTTTCATCTTGCGCAGGATGTGCAGGCCGACCAGACCGAAAGTGCCCACCCGCGGTTCAGGACCGTTCCCACCATTGACGTAGTACGTGGCCTCGGCTGTATGGTAGCGGCGTGATTTGATCAGCTCATCAGTCATCTCCCGCCAGGCCGCCTTGACTTCGATGGACTCATCAGCACTCTGCGCACCGGCAGGCACAGGACTGCCCACATTGGGAGGAAATTCAATGCGTGGAATGGCGTTGTGGACGTCGGCTTCTTCGGGGTAGGTATTACCCAAGGTCTTCTTGATATAGTCATGCTCTGCCTGATTCACCTTGGCCTCGAAAAAGATCATATGATCGTCATATGGATTGGCTGACGGCGTGCTTCCGTTTTTCGGGAAAAAGATCTGGTTTTGACTGATCTGAGTGTTTTCGTCGAGGTTGTTGAACCGGATCATGTCGGACACTCTACCGACCGTGACATTCGCGAAGTTGTACTGAGGGCTCAGGGATTTCAGATCGCCCTTGGGAGGCGCGTTCGCGGGGAACAACTCGGAGCGGTGAGCAAAGGTTTCCCAGATCAGGTGATTGCGACCCAGGGGGAAGGGTCCACCAAATTTACGGGTGCCTGTCTCGTAGAAGTCTGGCGAGCCGGAGTCGAGAAAGGTGTATTCCGGATCGGCAGAGATAGTGCCCCGAACCACCGCAATCATCCCCGCGGGAGGGGAAGGATCATAGATCCGCTGGACGGGGGAGTTCAAATAGATGAACTGCCGCCAGGCAAAGCGGGCATATTCCTCGCGACTGATGCTGCCGTCGTAAGGCGGTGGCTCAGCGGGTAGAGTGGCGCTCGTGGTCAAATCTGTCACTGTGATGGGTGCCCCCCCCGGAAATTTTGGATCCGGGTTGTTGTTTCCGGGGGGCATGGTTTTCATGCATGAGGCGAGTGTCGTCGCCAGCGCCAGCGCACAGGCGCAGGTGCTGATGATTCGAAGCGTGCTCTTCATCTTGACGTTCCTTGCTGTTGTCAAAGCCTGTTGCTTGAATCTGTTTCAGTGATCAATTCCAGGGCCATTGCCCGCGGTGCGCAGGCTGATGGGCACCCAAGTGAACAGGCACACTGCAAGTGAAATGCCAGTCCAGGCCCGCGCGAGTCCTCGCCTGAGACATCCCTTCCTTCTTGAACTCGACCCCCATGAGTTCGGCCACTTGGAGTCCATCAAAGGGCCGTTGGCGCTCACTTCGCTCTGGGGAATGCTTCAAGCTCTCGCAGGGCGGCTGACACGTCAGGCAGGGCGGCTGACACGTCAGGCAGGGCGTTCGAGGTCTCCTCCCGCGACGAGTCCGAGGCGGTGCTGCGGGCGTTCAAGCTGTCCGGGAGCGCCGTCATCAAGCGGGCGCCCGATGAGGCACACCTGCCCGCGGTGGCGGAGCGCCTGCGCGCGGCGCTGGAGCAGCGGCCGGGCGCGCACCTCGTCATGACGGGAAGGGCGCAGCCCCTCCAGGCGCTGCGCTCACGGCTCCGCGCGGACGGGGTGGACGCGGCGCAGCAGGTGAAGGCGTACGGGTTCGCGGGGAAGAGCGGGCTCGACTGAAGCGGTCTCCCCTGGGCCGGCGCTCAGCGCACCGGGTGCGTCGTCCAGGCCATGCCGTCAACGCTCGATGCGAGAACGTGGCTCCCCGCCAACCAGAGGCGGCCGCCTCCCGCGGACACCCTGCCCACGGTGGGCAGCTGGCCGACGGAATCCACCAGGGCAATGGCGCAACGCTCGATGCCGGACGTGCCCAGGCGGTAGACCCGGTCCGGGTCCGCGACGTAAAGGCTGTCTGCCCACCGCTCGGCGGAATGAATGGGGCCCACCCGCGCGATGACGCGGCAGTCCGCCCCCTTCCCGGCGATGACGTCGCCTCGCGTCGTGCCCGCGATGACATCGCCCGAGGGGAAGCAGCGCAGGTAGGCCACTTCGCCGCTCAGGTAGGAATGCACCTCCCGCCAGCGGCCCTCCGCGTGCATCCAGAGCCCCCTGCCTCCGGCGTAGAGGATTCTCGTTCCGTCCTCTCCGGGACAGCTGTCCAGCGCGAGCACCCGCCCTGGGACCTGTCCCAGCGATTGCGTCCAGGTCATGCCCCCATCGCCGCGCATGAGCAGGCCCACCTCGGACGGAGCGTCGGGCGCGTACGACAGACTCCCGGCGACCACGATGTCAGCACCGCTGAAACACGCACGCGTCTCGACGAGCCCCGCCGGCAGTCCCTGGTACTCAAGGACCTCCCAGCGGCCTCCGTCGCGCTCGCGAATGGCGGCATGGAAGGCCGAGCCGCCGTACGAGAGCAGCGCGCCCAGACTGCTGGTGCCCTGCCGGTACAGCGCTTCAATGGTTCCAGCGCCCGGCAGTTCCTCCAACGTCCAGGTTCCCTCCGTGCACACCGCCACGTGCTGGAACCTGTCGACCTCGAAGCGGACGTCGTCGGGGTCGAAGTCGGAGTCGATGAGACTCTGGAACGCTTCCGGGTCGTAGGGCCCGTTCCACTCCTCGACGGGGCCCGGCCCGCCTCCGTGGTCATTGTCGGGATGCGGGTGGCTGACGACCAGCGCCAGGTTGCGCTCGTCGATGAAGCAGCCACTGTGCACGACACCTCGGAATGCATTCTTCAAGTCGTGGGTCCCCATCGTCATTCGAAGCTGCTGAAGGCCATGCCGTTCGTTTCGTGAGCGTATATCGAGGCCGCGCACGTCTCCGTGAAGGGGAACCTCATCATCAAGGACCAGGCCCGGCTGCTGATTGCCGGGGATGCAGGTCCGTCGGAGGGGACATGGCCACGGCACGCCGTCTACGCATGCCGTCTCTACCGTCCAGCCGGCGATGGGGCAGGCGCGCTTCGAGGGGCCGTGGACGGCGCCGCGGGCGTTGCTGCATCGCGGGGCAGCGCTTGAGCCGGGTGCACCCTGGAGAAGACCGAACTGGCCGAACGGCGAGTGATTCGCTGGTAGCGGGCATAGGCGTCGACGAGCGCGGTGCGCAGGGCTGCTGGCTCCGTCAGGCCATGCCGCGCAGTGGCGGAGGCCAACGCTTCGAGAAGGTAGGCCTCGGGCGCCATCAGGGTTCGGGTGAGCACGACCGGCCGGGCTCCCAGTGGCTCCAGCACTGGCCCGAAGAACTGCTCGCTCATGCAGGCCAGGACAACAACGGGCCTGGGCGTCTCACCAGGGAGGGGCTGAATCCCGGGCGGGGAGCGGTCCATGAGTCGGTCATGTCCGGCCCAGACCACGAGGTCGGCCTGGCTCGCACCCGCGGCGGCGCGCAGGAAGTCCTCCAGTGCGCTGTCAATCCGGTCTCCCGCATAGGCATGGAGCAGGAGCCGGACAGGCCGCTCACCGTGGGCGGCGGCCCGCTCGATGACGAGCTCGCGCAGCACCGCGGAGTCCGCCGGGCCATCACGGCGGCTCCGAACCCGGAACCCGGAAGCCCGCGAGAGGAAGCGCTCCGCCCCGTAGGCCGCGCCCCAGTAGAGATTCGCCTCCAGGGAGCGGGGATCGCCCGCGGGGCCGCGCCCGCACGCAATCAAGGCGTTGTCGCACAACGGCACGAATACCTCTATCTCCACCACCGGCACGGGCGTCACAGCGAGCAGGCTCAACAAGAGGGAGGGCAGCAGGATGTACCTCCGGCATGGACCCATTGAGACACGCGCGGCCCCTTGACGGTTCCATGGCCTGCCCGGCCTCCCCGCCGGCCTGGCGCACAGCCTGGGGGCCCCGTCAGCCGCCTACTTCGGCTCCTCGGCTCCAGCCCTCTCCCTCAACAGGGCTCCCGTCCCTCCTCTACGCAGGGACTGCGGTGCGTGGCGGGTGTGCAGAGGCCGAGGAGCGGCGCGGCCGGGCGTCAGCCCCCGCCGCGCGGCCGCGCCCGTCGGGGTGTCGTCAGCTCCTGCGCGAGCGCTTCACGCAGGATGCCGGCCAGTTGGGCCACGGTCTTGCTCGGCTCCCGTTCGGCCCTGAGCAGGTGCACCGGAATGCTCCCGAGCGCGGGCAGGCCCGAGGCGCCGGGCTCCAGCACGGCCAGCGTCTTCGGCAGGCCGAAGGCCGTTCGCAGCGTCACGCCAAGCCCCGCCTCGGCCGCCGCCCACAGGCCCGCGAGGCTCGGGCTCGCGAACGCGATCCGCCACGCTGGGCGTTGCGCTCGGTGCGCACCTCGATGCGCACCGCCGGATGCGCGCGCGAAGGTGCTGAGCACCCGGGGCAGCCAGGTTTCGGCGAAGTCCTGCGGCGACCCCAGGCGGACCTCGCCCTCCAATTCGCTGCCTCGCAAACGGTGGCGCACGCGCAGGCACCCTCCGCATCCCAGTCCTGGCCGCTGCCCCAACCCGCGCCCATGCCGCCGCCCATCAAGGCGCCGCGTGACACGCCCTTCCCCGGCACCATCCGCTTGCACGTCGACGCCACCGACACGGCGCGCGGTCTCTTCCGCGTCAAGCAAACCATCCCGGTCGCTCCCGGAAGGCGGTTGACGCTGTTGTTCCCGGCGAGCCTCTCACGCACAAGCGCAAAGAGAGGCGAATGCATGAGCACGGACGGCACCTATCTCGCGGTCTTCCTCAGCAACAAGATGAGTCCGCGCTGGCGGGCCTGGTATGCGATGTCCGACGACGAACGGCGCGCGAAGGACGAAGAAGGCTTCTCCGCCCTGAGGGCCTGGGACGAGAAGCACCGGGACGTCATCGTCTACGAGGGCGGCCCGCTCGGCAAAACCAAGCGGACGTCGCCGGATGGCGTGGCGGACGTCGTGAACGAGCTGACCGTTTTCGTCGTCGTGCGCGCGCCGTCGCATGAAGCCGCGGCGAAGTTGTTCGAAAATCATCCGCACTTCACGATCTTCCCGTGCGACGCGGTGGACGTGATGCCGTTGCTTTCGGGTCTGCCCAAGGCGTAAGCCCGCGCGCCGTCACCCGGTCGGCGGGGCGGCGTTGAACACCGCCAGTTGCGCAGCGAACGCACGCTTGTAGGCCGGCCGCGCTTCGGCGCGGGCGATATAGGCGGCGAGGTTCGGATACGCCTCGAGAATGCCCGACCCCTGCAGCCTGCGCAGGACCGTCACCATGAGAATGTCGGCCGCGCTGAAGGCGCCGTCGAGCCAGTCAGCGTCGCCGAGGCGCGCGGAGAGATCCTCCAGCCGTTTCCGGATGATGTCGTCCAGCGCGCGCAGGCGATGCTCGTACCAGGGCTGGTCGCGCTCTAGGATCATCACCAGACTGCGGTCGAAGATCGACGGCTCGACCGTGTTGAGCGCCGCGAACATCCACGCGATCGCGCGCGCGCGGCCATTCGCATCTTCCGGCAGCAGGCCGGCATGGCGCTCCGCGATGTGGAAGACAATCGCGCCGGACTCGAACAGGGCGAGATCGCCCTCCTGATAGGTCGGGATCTGACCGAACGGATGCAGCGCCTTGTGCGCGGGCTCCTTCATCGCATCGAACGACAGCAGACGGACGTCGTAGGGCTGGCCCACCTCTTCCAGCGCCCAGCGCACCCGCATGTCCCGCGCCAGTCCCCTGCCGCGATCGGGCGAGCGTTCAAAGGCGGTGATGGTGATGGTCATGTCCTGCTCCTTGATCGCTCAAAGGACGATCCGACGACGGCGTTCCCTACACCCCGCGTCGGCGCGGCGTGAGTCCGGTTGCATCCGGCCTTGCGATGGCACCGTACCGGTTGTCCATCACAGCACAGCCGAGGCCGTCCATGTTGAAGCCGATCGCATCCGCCGCCCTGAATCGCGATCTCCGCATGGCGCTGCCTCGCGGAATCCGAGCACGACGCGACGCCGAACCTCGACGACCTCCAGCCCATCTACCATCGGCAGGACGTGGCGTTCGGGCCCATTGGCTGGCTCCGCTGGTACAAGGACGCGGATGGCTCCATGACGGGCCTCCCGACCCGGGACTACGCCATCTATGAACTGGTCGAGAACGTCGTCCTGTCCTCGCAGGGCATCCACCTGAAGCAGACCGGGATTCTCGAAGTGCCCGGCGGCGCGGCGTCACCGAATGTCGTGGGGACCGCGCTCAACAACGAGCGCCTGCTCGGGGCGGCCTTCTTCAACAACAACGAGCTGGTCGTGTCGGGGCAGACCGGCGTGTCTTACGGCCGCGTCACCAACAACGCTCAGGGCATCTACCAGTGCGGTCATACGGCACGTTCGTGGCCCCGGGCGGAGAGGTGCTCTTCGCCCTCGTGGGCGGACGTGGAGAGGGTCGTCGACCTGTGAGGGCATGAAGAAGCGCCGCGTTCCTGCGAAGGAGCGCGGCGCCTTTCGTGCAGCCCCGGTGCTGACTACTTCGTGTGCACCGTGACGTCAGCGGACAGGCCGGCACGCAGGGCCAGTCCTTCCGGCGGGTGCACCCAGGTGATGCGCACGGGCACGCGCTGCACCACCTTCACGAAGTTGCCGGACGCGTTGTCGGGAGGCAGCAGCGAGAAGCGTGAACCGGTGCCGCCGGACAGGCTCTCCACCCTGCCCTCCAGCTTCTCACCGGAGAAGGCATCCAGCTCCACCTCCACGCGCTGGCCGGCGTGCATGTGGCCCACCTGCGTCTCCTTGAAGTTGGCCACCACGTAGGTGGTGAGCGGCACCAGCTCCGCCACCGCCTGCCCGGCGGTGAGCAGCTGTCCCGCGTGCACGGACAGCTTGGACACCTGGCCGTCCGCCGGGGCGACGATGCGCGTGTCCTCCAGTTGGAGCTTGGCCTGGTCCAGCGCCGCCTCCGCGCCCTTCACCCGGGCGTGCGCCAGCGCCGCGTTGGCCTGGGCGGCGGCGATCTTCTCGTCGATGGGAGCGCTCACATCCAGTTGGCCCTGCGCCTCCGCGACCTTGCTCTCCGCGGTGCGCCGGCCCTCCTCCGCCAGGGTGAGCTGCGCGCGGGCACCTTCCAGCGCGGCCTGCGCGGTGTCGTGGCCCGTCTGCGCATCATCCAGCGCGCTCTGCGCCACGACGTTCTGCTCGCGCAGGCTCTTCGCGCGCTCCAGATCCAACGCCGCCTTGCGGGCCTGCGCTTCGGCCCGGGACACCGCCGCGCGGGCGGAGGCCACCTGCGCCTGGGCGCTGCTGACCGCGGAGTTGCTGGTGGTGACGAGCGCCCTCGCGCTGGACAGCCCCCCCTTCGCCCCGGCGGCGGCCACGGTGGCCTGCGCGTCCGCGGCGACGGCCTGGGCGCGCGCGGACTCCAGCTCCGCCTCCGCCTGCTTCACCCGGGCCTCGTAGGGGCGCGGATCGATTTGGAGGATGACGTCGCCCTGGTGCACGGTGGCGTTGTCGGCCAGGGCCACCTTCACCACCGGGCCGGACACGCGCGCGGACAGGGGCACCACGTCCGCCTCCACCTGCGCGTCGTCGGTGGTTTCCTGCCCTGCGGTGAGCAGCTTGAAGCCGCCCAGGGACAGCAGGATGAAGGCCACCACGGCGCCCAGGATGAAGAAGCCCCGCTTGCCACGCTTCGCCTGCGCCTCGGCGGAGGGCGCGGGCGCCGCTTCGGGGACGAGCTGGGGGGCCGTTGTTGTCGTTGCCATGGCTTAGATCTCCACGTCGATGTGGGGCTTCTCGTGGGAGCCCCCGCCGCTGGGAGCGGCCTTGAGGAAGTAGATGAGCGGCAGCACCACCACGAACATCAGCGCCGCGAGGACGAACAGCTTGTCGAAGGCGAGCACCATGGCCTGCCGGGACACCGAGCCGACCATCATCTGGAGGCTGGCCGCCTTCGCGCCGGCGGCATCCAGGCCGTGCTGCATGAGCCCCTGCTGGGTGGCGGCCATGCGGCCCGCGACCTCCCAGCGCTCCGGGTTCAGGTGCGCCGCGATGGAGGCCTTGGCCGTCACCGTGTAGCGCGACAGGAGCGTGGTGAAGATGGCCAGGCCCATGGAGCCGCCAATCTGGCGCAGCAGCGAGTTGAGCCCGGTGGCGTCCGCCATCCGCTCGCGCGGGATGTTGGCGAGCGCCGTGGCGCTGAGCGGCACGAACATCAGGCTGAAGCCCACGCCCTGGAGGGCAATGGCGCTGATGATGTTCCCGGAGCCCGTGGCGAGCGAGAAGTGGCTCATCTCGAACGCGCCGAAGCCCGCGAACACGATGCCCGCGGCCACCAGCACCCGCGCCGGCACCTTGCCGTACAGCCGCCCGACAATGGGCATCATCACCAGCATCACCAGCGTGCGGGGCATCAGCGCGAACCCGGACTGGGTGGCGGTGAAGCCCAGCAGCTCCTGCATGAACACCGGCAAGAGGAACATGCTGGCCATGAGCACCGCGAACACCAGCGCGCTGAGCATCGTGCCGGAGGCGAACACCGGGTCCTTGAACAGGCGCAGGTTCACCGCGGGCGCCTCCGCCGTCAGCTCGCGGATGACGAACGCGATGAGGCACGTGGCCGCGAACAGCGCGCAGGCGATGATGAGGGGGGACTGGAACCAGTCATCCGCCTGCCCCTCCTCCAGGAAGTACTGGAGCGACGCGAGCCCCATGCAGAGCAGCGTGATGCCGGCCCAGTCCATGTGCTTGCGCTGGCGTTCGGCCTCCACGCGCGCGGTGGCGCGCAGCTGTTCGTCCTCCTGGACGAAGCGGGCCACCATGAAGAAGCCCAGGATGCCCACCGGCACGTTGATGAAGAAGATCCACGACCAGTGGAAGTTGTCGACGATGTAGCCACCCAGCGTCGGTCCGATGGCCGGGCCCACCATCACAGCCATGGCGAAGACGGCCATCGCCGTGCCCTGCTCCTTGGGCGGGAACGTCTGGCGCAGGATGGCCTGCTCGGTGGGTTGCAGCGCGCCCGCGCCCAGCCCTTGGAGGAAGCGGAAGAGCACCAGGGTCGGCAGGTTCCACGCGAAGCCGCAGAGGAACGAGCCCACGACGAAGAGCACCAGACACGCCAGGTACACGCGCTTCTGACCGAACAGGCGGCCCAGGAAGCCCGTGAGCGGCATCACCATCACCGTGGCGATGACGAAGCCGGTGGTGGCCCAGGTAATCTCCTGCACGGTGGCGCCCACCGCGCCGCGAATCTGCGGCAGCGCCACGTTGACGATGGACGAGTCGATGGCGCCCATCAGCGTGCCGAACGTCACCGACAGCGTGACGAGCCACTTGTTCGGCAGGGCCTTGGGTGTGGCCGCCAGGGCTCCGGGTGATGCGACGGAAGTCGCCATGTCGCTAGACCTCGATTCCCTTCAGGAAGACGCGGAGGACCTCCTCCGCCCAGGCCGAGGCGGGAGGGTTCGCGCGGTCGCCCTCGCGCACGCGGTCCAACGCGCCGCGCACCATGCCCATCAGCAGGGCCGGGTAGAACGCCCTGCCCTCCGCGCGGAACTCCCCGGCCTGGATGCCGCGCGCGAAGACGGGCTCCATGCGCCGGTTCAGCTCCGCGAGGACACGGCTCTTGTTCTGGGTGCGGGCCGCGTCCTCGGGCAGCTGCATCATCACGCGCATGAAGGCGTCGTGCTCCGACACGTGGGCGAACACCGCCACCACGAAGGCGCGGAGCTGCTCGCGGGCGGACTGCCCCTCCACCTGGGCCAGCGCGACATCCAGCCGCTCCAGCAACGCCTCCCGGCGCTTCGCGCGCAGCGCCTCCAGCAGCGCCGCCCGGTCCGTGAAGTGGTTGTAGAGCGTCCCCACCGACACGCCTGCCTGCTCGGCGATGGACTCCATCTTCGCCGCGTGCAGGCCCTCCCGGGCGAACACCGCCGCGGCCGCCGCCAGGATGGCGTCAGCGGTGGCTTCCTTCAGGCGCGAGCGCAGCTTTTTGACAGGCGCCTCAGATTTTGAATCTCGATTCATTTCTTGAAGGGAGATTTAACCCTCTCCGTCCCGGAGTCAAATCGAGAGGGTGGCGAGGAGCGAGCGACCGGCCAGGTCCACGACCCGCATGTCGGGCGGTAGGGCTCTTTCTCCGAGGCGACTTGCTCAGTCCGCCAGTTCCCAAGAGGCCACGGTGTACCTGTCAGGAAACTCCCGGGACAGCGCCTCCCACGGCACCATTTCCTGATCCACCAACTCCAGGAACGAAATCTCCAGCGCCTCGCAGAACGCGAAGGCGCCCCCCGTGGACAGTGCGGCCAGGGCCTCATCCGGGGTGCGCCCCAGGAAGAGCAGGAGCCAGGCATGCCGACGCGCGCTTGTTCTCCGGTCCTCGACGGAGGGCTCCAGGTCCTCGCTTCGAAGGGTGAGCTTCGCCTGGTCCATGAAGAAGCCGAGGCTCCAATCCCCCCCTTCGTCGAACACCTCCACGAGCCGCTCCGTCAGCTTCCCAAGGGCTTCTCGGTTCTCACCCGGGCTGGCGAACGCCACCCATCGTGGCCCGGGGACCGCAGGTGTCGCCCCGGGGCCCGAAGGGGCGACGGCGTCCCCCGCCGGCTCCACGTCCAGCACGGCCTGAAGCCGGGCCCTCTCCAGGGTCTTGCGGAAAACCGCGGGGCTCGTCACCAGCGCGGCAAAGAAGTGGGAAGCCTCGGACATGGACGACTCGTGCGGTTGCGCGGTGGAGGGGCTTGGACCTCAAGGGCCATCGAACCGGCGAAGCCATTCGTCGGAAGTCTCTGGGGTGAATCGGTTCCCACCCGCGAAGTGCAGGGACCCCACGGATTCGACCCGGAGAGGCCGAAGCGCCTGGGCCACCCGGAGATAGGGCTCGGGAATACGGCCATCGTTCGCGTCGCCCATTCGAGGGCGGGAACCGGCCTGGATGAGCACACCTCCATCATATTCGCGGAGGGAAATCTCATCGCCCAGGGTCGCGACGAGGCCAGGGATTCCGCCCACCCGTGGAAGGAAACGCTCCCCGACGATCGTGAGCCAGTTGACGCCCTTGATGCCATCTCCCAGATACCGGGCATGGCTGAGAGGACTGTCCACCTCCAGTCCGGGAAATCGACGGGCCATGGCATAGACAGCGGGTTGGAAGTCACTTTCCACGCCCACATCGGGAGACTCCGCCAGGCCAGGCCCTCCGTACCCATGGATGGGATGAAGATGGTTGCAGAGCTCAAGCATCAGCGCGGGAAGACTCCCCGGATGGTCCGCGAACCAGGTCAGGGGCAGCATGAACGACAGGTGGCCCAGCGCCTTCTCCCAGTCCGGGGGACCAAAGGCTTCAATCCGGAAGTGACTCGCGGCCTCCGGTTGCTCGCCACCGTGGGTGGAGTACTCCCAGGCCTGATTGCCACCTCGCTGCGCCATCACCGCGCGAAGAGAGGGAACACGACTGGAGCCGTGGGGATACATCTTCCCGCTCTTGGGATGCACCACCCAGCGCAGGTGTTGGCCGAAGCATGCCTGGAGGCGCTCCACGCAGGTGAGCACCGCATCCCGGGTTTCCGGCCGGTGGGCATTCTCGAAATAGAGTGTGGCGAGGAGTCCCACCTGCACGACGACGCGGCCCTGACCGTCGCGCACGGCCAACTGCTTCTCCTCCGTGAAATCGTCGTCCGTTGTCATGGGCTCACTCCGTCCAGCGGCTGCCTTATCAAAAAGCAAGGACCAGGCGAGCGACAATCCCCGGAATCAGGACATCATCCGCCTGCGTCGCGCCGGTCGGCGCCAGGTCATCGAGGACGAGCGCGACCAGCGCAAGACTCAGCAAGGTCACCTCCCACCAGTTCGGCGCGGACACCGGCTCCGGTTGCTCCTGGGGCTGCTTGTCCTTCCGGCAGTTGCAGTCCTCCAACTTGAGGATGGTGAGCTTGCTCCGGTCGCCAGCGATCCTCTCGTAGGCCCTGCGTTGTTCGAGCGTCGGCGTATCGCCCGGAAATTTCATCTCGACGACATGCTGGATGTTGTTCTGGAGCGGAGGACTGCTCCCGTTCTTGACGATGACGACATCAGGCCGGCGGACCATGCCAGCATTCGCGGGCACACCGTTCTTCTTCATCCATCCCGGCACCCAGGCGTGCCCGCGGAGTCCACGATTGCCATCCATGATGGGTTTCGGAGGAGTCGACCGCATGTCGTAGCTGATCTCCGGCTTGTAGCGACTCTTGTTTCCAACACTGTCATCGATTCCCTGGAGGAGGGTGCTGACACACTGTTGTTTGAGCGCCCGGCCGTCTTTTCCCGTCTTGAAGTTCCCCACCTTATTGCAGTGGCACATCAGCTCGCAAAGCACCTGCTTGTCCGTGGGCGAGAGACCCGCGCCACTCGCCCCGGGAGGCTGAAGCTCGGCGGGGCTCATCGAATTGCTCGGGCTCCCGTGGTTGTGCTGCATGGCATCACCCATGCGCGGGACGTTCTCGCCTTCGACCATCACGTCGAAGGAATAGCTCACGAAGGACGCCTTGCCCTTGATGCGTCCCGACACCACTCCGCCCCCCGCGGTGCCCGGTTCGTTGCCCGTGCTCAGGGCGAAGTAGGAGGATTTGATGGCGAGCGGCACGCCATCCACGAGCACACTCGAGGCTCCAGCAGCGGTATCGCTGGACTTCGCCTCATTCATATAGGGCACGGGTGAGGGGCTGGGTGTCGGGGTCAGACAGGGGTCTGGCCCCGCGAGCGAAACACCGTCCGACTTCTCGTGGACGACGGTGCGACCATTCACCATCACGGTGGTGCCCATGGTTCAGCGCTTCTCCGGCAAGACCCGGCAGACCGCGCCATGACCGGGTGGGGTGTGGGTGGCGACAAGGGCGCCTCCAGGGAGCCCGCTTCCGTGGAGGAGGCAGAGCGTCGCGAGCACCATCAGGAGGGGGCCGGTTGCCGCACCCACGTCGCCCAGACTCTCACTGGGATGAAGCAGCGAGGCAGCACTGGCCTGGTCCCTGAAAGCACGAAAGCGGGCAAAGGCCATCTCAAGGGCTTCGTGTTTCGAGCCGTCCATGTCGCTCAAGATGAGGCCAGGGCTTTCGTTGTTGGCGGCGCTCGAGCGCAGACACTCACGGGTGGCGCGAGTGAGGAGGGCTCCCGGCAGAGGACTCTTCTCGCCTTGCAGTGGGGTGCCTTCCCCCCACGCAGCCAATTGGGACAGTGCTCGGGATTGGGGCCTGAGCGGCTCCAGCACCAGGAATGCGGCCGCCTCCCCCGGGACCCTGCCCTCCACCTCCAGGCTGTTGCGGAGCCGGCACTGACGGTCGAGGTGCTCCACCGTCCTCGGAGAGCACAACGTATCCACTGCGCCCAGCACACATGCGTCGAGTTGCCCCTGCGCGAACAACACGGAAATCTGCTCCAGGGCCATGACCCACCCGGTGTGTCCTCCGGGGATCAGGGACACCCTGGGACTGCCTATCGACCGGGGAAACCGTTCCAGGAGCGCCTGCACCACCGAGGCGGGGAAGCTCCATGGCGAGGGCCGCGCCCCTGGCTCGGGGGTCACCAGGACCAGCCCCACGCGGTGGCGTGCGTTCCAGGAATCCGCCACACCCTGCAATGCCTCCGTGAGCGCCGCGACCGCGAGTTCCAGCAATCGGGCCTCTTCACCCACCCGAGGGTGGAGCGGAGCGATGGCGGAGAGCACGGCGCCCTCCCCGGTCCTGTCGACGATGAAGCTTTCGTGAAAGGCGTTGAACTTCGCCTGGACGGAGAAGAACGTCTCACGCGCGCCAGGCCCCACGGGAGTCCGGGCGCCGACCCCTGTGATGGCGAGCGGCCTCATGAAACCTGCCCCAGACGGACCCTGGGCTTGCCCTGGATGGAGACCTCCACGGAAGTGCTCGCCGAGCGAGGCAGGGGAAGCAGCGTCCGCCACGCCATGCTCACGCGCTTCTCATCTGGCATCAGCCACACGGCATCGAGGTCCGACTTCAATCCACGCTGGCGGTACACGACGTCATGAGAAGGGCGAGGCAGTTGGAACGCAGTGGGAACCTCGGGATGAAAGCCCTTCCACATCACGTCCTCGCCCCCCTTCAACGGCACGGCGGTGCGCAGGTACGGCGGCGCGACATGAAAGAAGCGCGGGTCGAAATCCCCTGGCACGAATGGGGCGCGCTCCTCACGCCAGCGATCGTCATAGGTCCCGGCGTGCTGCCTCCGGGGGCTCCAGGCAGGATGGACCGGACCGAATCCCAGTGTCCGCGCCGGCTCGCTGAAGCCCCGGTAGGGACTGTCAGCCCACTCCAGGTTCGGGGCGGCAACAGGCTCACGTGACGACGGACGTCCCGCGAGGAAGCCACGGCCAATCGGGTTCTCCGGCCAGAAGACCGACTTCGACGGGTCTGGGTCCGCACCACCAAAGGCCGTTTCCCACGTGAGCGGAAGCCGTACGAACGGCTGCGGGGAGCTCAACCGCCATCCCAACAATGAATTCTCGTTCCACCGCTCACCCCACACGCGCGCGGAGATGGAAATGGGGCCGACCCGCAGGGAGAGAGGCATGACCGTCATGGGTTCACCGTGCGCCGTCCAGGCGCTGCCCTGAACGAGGATGTCGGTGCCTGGCTTGCCGGTGTTGAAGTCGCCAGGCCTCTTCAGCTTCAAGGGCTGGCCGGGTTCGAATTCATCGCCCCGGGAGACGGGACTCTGCTCCCCCGCGGTCACCAACCGACCGTCCGGTTCAAAGGCGTAGGTGCACTTGACGATGACGACCAGCACCTCCTGGCCATCCCGATCCCAGGCGATCAGGTGTGATGCCGCGAAGGGGCTGTGATTGGTGACATGCATGGCGACTCAGCGCTGGCCGAGCTTCCGGGCCCAATGTTGGAGGGCTTTACGTTGTTGGCCCTGGAGCGACTCGGGGTCCGCGATGGGGGGATGTCCGGAATGAAGGGCAACTTCACGAAACGTCCACGCCCTCAAGGTTCCACCCTGGATTTCCAGGTCACGCAGACTGCGAGCAAGGCTCCAGGGCGCGCCATGCCGGATGCGCTGGCCCGCGAGCTGTCGCGGAGGCTGGGCTCGCCAGTGCCGAAGGGCCTGGGCGCGCAGGTCCTCGCGGTGCGCGTCTCGCTCGACGCGGTCCGCCTCCGCATCCGGGTCCAACGCCTCCCCATCATCGGCCACGTCCTCTTCGGGCTCGGGAAAGAGGCCCTGCGCGGGTGACCATCCAGAGAGGCACGCATAGGCCTCCAATGCCGCCGAGAGGACGCTCCGAGAGGCGCTCTGTTCAAGCCCCGCCACCACCACGGGCAGTGCCCTCGGGTCTCCATGAAAGCCCAGCGCCAGGAGCGCGAAGGACGCATGTGGCCCCTCCAGTTGCGCCTGGATCAGCTTGAAATCCTCGGGCTCCCCCAGAGCCGCCAACGCGGGCAGCAGTGTTTCGATGTGACGTCCTGCCCGGACGCAACCGCGCAAACGGGGGAGGCAGCGTGGAGGATTGATCTCCAAAAGGGCCAGGAGCGCGGCCTGCTCGAGGGCTGGCGTAGCAAGGGCATTGTCCAGAAGGGGAACCACCAGCGAAGGCGCGAGCCAGGCACCCGCCAGGAGGCAGGCAGCCCGGACCGCCGGCTGCTCGTCCTGGATGGCGCGTTGGAGAATCGCGGTCGCATGTTCACGGCGCCGCCCCAGCAGGAGAAGAAGCTCCGCCCGGACCTGGACCTGAGACTCGGAGCTGCTCTCGAAGCGGCGCCAGATCTGGGGCGCAAGCTCGCTGCCAGAATGCCAGAAGAGGGCGTCGAGCAGTGCGTTCCGAAACGGCGTCGCGCGTTCGCCTGAGAGGGCATCCAATACGGGTTCGATTTCATCGCAGCCCAGAAGCACCGCCGCGCCCCCGAATACTTCTTCCTCCCATTCACTGTCGAGGAGGGGCCGCGCCAATTCCAGGCTGCTTTCCCGGGAGTAACGAAGCGCATCAAGATGCAATTGGTGCCGCGTTTCCCACTTCGCGAGCTGCGCCCAGGAGGCGTGCCGCGTCCGAAGGAGGCGTTGATACCGGGCCCGGAAGTCACCGACGCCTTCGAGGTGTTGCCGAAGGAATGGCAGATAATAGGGAGGAGGATTGGAGGACATTCAAGCCCTCCTCAATTGATCCGAACAGCACTTCCCTTCAACCGAGCCATCCCTGTCGAACGAACGGTGACGTCGGTTCCGCGCAATTGGATGCGCCCATCCTCTCGAATCTCCATCCGTCCTTGTCCGCACCGCAATTGGAGCGAAGCGTCCGCGGTATGCGCCTGCTCACCCACGACTCCCAGGATGAGGAGCATGTCTGGGGAGCCGACAGGCTTGCAGACCAGGACATGGGCCCCAGGGGCCGGGGGAGGAGCGGCGCAGATGCCCACGGGCAGGACGAGTTTTGCTGCCACTGATTGTGCTGAAAGCGCGGCGCATTGGACGAGGAGCGGCTCACCCGGCGCGCTGACCACTTGGGCGAGGTAGAGCGCTCCCGAAGAAGCCTGCTCCAGCGGAAGAGGAATTGGCAGGGCCTGCATGCAGCCTCCTTGCGCATTCAGCGTCTGCCCGATTCAAACCCTGGCATCCGCGCAAAGGCAAGCCCCTCCCCCGTGAGGTCCGCCCAAACCCATGTCAGACAGAAATGACCTCCTCTGTCCTGACATGGGTGGGCTTCAATCCACTACGGCGTGAGCATGCCCAGCTTGGGCGCAGGCAGGTCCACGGACAGCTCCTGCGTGAGGTTGTCCGGGGTGTGGAAGCCCTTGCCGCTCACCTCGCCCGCGCGGAACAGGGCCCAGCTCTGGAGGCCGCGCTGGAACGTGCGCGTCATGTGCCACAGCTCCAGGCCGCTGTTGGCGACGAAGAGGTACAGGGTGCGCTTGGGATTCCAGGGGTTGGGCAGCGCCAGGGCGAGGCCGTCATCCGCGCGGCCGTACGTCTTGCCCTGCCAGCGGAAGTAGCGCCGGCCCAGCTCCACCGGCAGCTTCTTCTCCGCCTGGAGCCGCGCGAGCAGCCCGTTGTCCTCCGCGCCACCGAACACGACGAGGTCGCGGTCCGCCAGCTCCGCGTCCGTCACCTCCGCGTCCGGCTTGAGCGGGGCCAGCTTCTCCGGCGACGCGTCCGCCAACTGCTCGCGGTAGTTCAGCGCCAGCGTGCGCATGGACTCCACCTGGCGCGCGGAGCCGTAGACGAAGAGCAGCTTCTCCCAGTCGTCCAGCGTGTTGGCCAGGGTCTGGTAGCGCTCGCGGGCCACGGGGATGTCATTGCCCACGTTGAACACCACGCGCACCGGCTTGTCCGCGACCTTCACCGTGAAGGTGTCACTGCCGCCCTTCACCTCCACGCGCTCCAGCGTGGCGCCCTTCTCCGCCTGCACCTCCACCAGTGCGACGAACTGCCAGGGCTTGCCGGACTGCTCCACCTTCAGTGTGACTTCGTAACCCTCCTTCGTCTTCTGGGCGCGGGAGGTGAGGCGCGGCGCGGGCAGGCCCTCACGCGCCACCCACTGGCTCACGAGCGGCGCCACGTCCCGGCCCGCCGCCTCCGACGCCGTCTTGATGAAGTCCTGGGTGGACAGCTTCTTGTTCGCGAACCTCCCGTGCACCGCGGCCATCACCTGCGCGAACTTCGCGTTGCCCAGGGTCAGCCGCAACTGGTGCAAGAGATACGTCCCCTTGATGCGGGGCACCGCGTACTGGCCATAGCGCCCGTAGTCCGTGCGCGCGGACGTGGGCACCACATCGCCTTCGCGGGAGGAGACGTAGAGGTAGCGGGCATTGAGCTCCACGAGCGCGTCCCGCTGCTGGTCGAACGCCTTGCCCAGCGCATCATCGCCTTCCGGCAGGTCCTTGAGCTGGGTCCAGTACGCGGCCGAGCCGCTGACGAACCAGTTGTCCCCATCCGTGGCGGGGAACACCGTGTTGGCCCAGAGCTTCTTCTCGTCGAAGGCGAGCGCGTCCTTCACGCGGGTGAAGTCCTTCTTGGGCTTCTCCACCTTGGGCTCGGGCTTCTGCTGCGCCTTCGCGGCCTTGAGCTTGTCCGCCACGTAGACGGGGCTGAAGGCGGTGTAGCCCAGCGACAGGTGCGGCGTGGCGCCAGGCAGGTCCGGAATCCAGCGGCTGCCCACCATCTTCTCGCGCAGCGTCGTCTTGCCGAAGTGGGCCAGGAACATCAGCTTCTCCGCCATCTCCGACGTGGTGACCTTGCCGTCACACGCGTGGGGGCGGTTGATGGGGCTCGTCGCGAGCATCCGCGTGGCGCTCTCCACGTCGAAGCCGGCCTTGCCGTACCGGGCATAGGCCTCCTGGAAGGCGATGTCGCGGTTCCAGGTGTTGAAGGCCAGATCCACCGGGGCGTTGCTCGTGTTGGGCACGGACTCCTTGCGCACCTCCGGGTCGCGGTTGTTGTTGTTGGCCCAGATGAAGTCCTTGAGGTTTCCGGGCGTGTCGGCCTGCTTGCCCTTGCTGCCGGTGCGCCACAGGCGCGTCTTGTTCGTGCCCAGGAGCAGGCACGCGCCCTCGTCCGTCTTGGTGTCCGCCAGCGTCCAGTCGTTGGTGTACAGGCCGTTGTTGCGGTCCTTGAGGATGCGCTCCACGTCGTCGATGGACGACGCGTACTGCGCGGCCCGGCGGATGCGATTGCTCTGCGGGGTGCCGTCGATGTTGAAGGGCGTCTGGCCCACGGTCGTCTCTCCGATGACGATGCCCGCGTCATTGAGGAACCAGTCCGCGCCGCTGTGGATGCCGCCCGGGAAGGTCTGCATCACGAAGCGGTGGCCCTTCGTCGGCTGCACGTCCAGCACCACGTCCCAGTGGACGCCGGTGTAGCCGTTCCACATGAAGATCTGCCCCATGACGACGCGGCCGTCCTTCGTCGCGGACTTCGTGGCGACGAACGACGAGCAGTGGTCACCCTCCCCCGCCCGGCCGTTCTCGTCCTCGCCCTTGAGGAAGGTGCGTCCGGACAGCGGGGACGCCGTCACGCGGTTGGCTTCCTCCAACTGGCCCAGGTCCACCGCGGAGTTGAGCGCGACGATGTCCAGCACATCCAGGTCGCGCTCCTTCGCGTCCGGGCCCTTGAACTTCGCGCCGGCCACGTTCGCGCCGTCAGCAATGCCCTTCATCTCCTCCAGGAACTCCGGGTCGAAGCGGCGCAGGAAGAGCGAGTCCGCGAGCAGGCGCACCTGCGCCCAGCCCTTCGCGGCGTCCGCCTTGTCCTTCTGGATGCCCAGCTTCTCGATGTAGCGGACGATCTCCTGCGACACGAGCTCACCGAACTGCCGGCCGCGCTCGTAGGGCTCGCCCTCGATGTGCACGTACACCCAGCCGCCGTCGTCATACCGGAAGCCCTTGCCGGCCCAGCGCACGCTCTCCATCGGGACGTACGCGGTGATGTCGTCCACCTCCTCCAGCTTCACGTCGTCGAACCACGCAGTGCCGGTGGCCTTGCCGTTGTGGCCCAGGTGCGCCTGCACGCGGTCGGTGGACTGGGTGGCGAAGAACATCACCTGCACCCGGCCGCTGGCGTCCGCGCCCTGCGGCGGCGAACAGTTGGTGAAGGGGAAGCTCTGCATGGACAGACATGCGCCCAGCGCCGTGGGGTAGCGCGCCTGCGCATCCGCCTGCACGCCCTTCGTGCGCACCCACGCGCTCAGCCGGTACAGGCGCCCCACCTGGAGCTTCACCGGCTCCGACTGCACGGTCGTTTCGGCGCCGCCCTGGGGGCTTTCGATGAGCAGCCCCCGGCTGCCTTCCGCCTTCGCGTCGGTGCTGGTGGACACCTTGCCCTGGCCGGACGCGGACCAGCCCTTCGGGAGTCCCGCGCTCGCGGTGGCCTCGAAGCCGGCGTTGGGGACGGAGATGGGCGCGGGGGCCGCCCACGCGGGGGCCGCGGCGCAGGCCAGCAGCGTGGAACCCAGCAGATGGGAGCGTTTCCACATCAGTCGGAGGTGGGGCATGGCGTGCTCGTCTCGTACCGGCAACGGGGAAGTGGGGCGCGGCATCCTGTCATGCCGACCGCGAGCGTGCAGGCCGCGAGGGACTCGTCTCTGTCTGGCCTGGTGGTGGGCGCATGTCGCACGCCTCATGGGGGCCCGGGCGAATTCGAGAGCAAGCCGCGGAGTGCTGACCTCCAGCGCGGAGGTTAGTTTCCGGGCGTGGTCATGAGGACCGCTCTCGAAGGGAGGCAACACACCATGACGGCGAAGCTGAAGGCCCTCGCGGCGGCGACGCTGGGTGACCCGCGCTGGCCGTCGGTCGCCACGCGGGATGCGGCGGCGGACGGACGCTTCTTCTATTCCGTGCGGACGACGGGCGTGTACTGCCGTCCTTCGTGTGGCGCCCGGACGCCCCGGCCGGAGAACGTCGGCTTCCACGCGACCACGGCCTCGGCGGAGCAGGCGGGGTTCCGGGCGTGCAAGCGCTGCAAGCCGGGCCAGCCCTCGCTCGCTTCGCGGCACGCGGATCAGGTGGCCGAGCTGTGCCGCTTCATCCAGGGCGCGGAGCAGCCACCAAGCCTGGAGGCACTGGCGGACCGCGCCGGCCTGAGCCCCCATCACCTGCACCGCGTGTTCAAGGCCGTCACCGGGCTGACGCCCAGGGCCTACGCGGCGGCCCACCGGGCCGAGCGGATCCGCACCGGCCTGACGCGACGCGGCTCCGTCACCGAAGCCATCTACGACGCGGGCTTCAACTCCAGCGGGCGCTTCTACGAAACCTCCAGCCAGGTCCTGGGCATGACTCCGACGAACTTCCGCGCCGGTGGCGCGAACACTGAAATCCGCTTCGCCATTGGCGAGTGCACCCTGGGCCCCATCCTCGTGGCCTCAAGCGACCGGGGCGTGTGCGCCATCCTGATGGGGGAAGACCCCGACGCGCTGGCGAAGGACCTCCAGGACCGCTTCCCCCAGGCGACGCTGGTGGGCGGGGACGCGGCGTTCGAACGACTGGTGTCGCGGGTGGTGGGCTTCGTGGAGGCTCCCGGCGTGGGATTGGATCTGCCCCTGGACGTGCGCGGCACGGCGTTCCAGCAACGCGTGTGGCAGGCGCTGCGGGAGATTCCGGTGGGCACCACGGCGAGCTACACGGACATCGCGGAGCGCATTGGCGCACCGAAGTCGGTCCGGGCGGTGGCGCAGGCCTGCGGCGCGAACGCGCTGGCGGTGGCGATTCCCTGCCACCGGGTGGTGCGCCATGACGGGGCCCTGTCGGGCTACCGCTGGGGCGTGGAGCGCAAGCGCGCGCTCCTGGACCGCGAGGCGAACCGATGAGGACCCGGGGTGCGTTCGCGCCATCCCCGGTGGATGGAATCGCGACCCGCGTGGGGACGGTGGATTGGGGCGCGGTGGAGCAGGAGTTGGATGCGCGGGGCTGCGCGACCATGGAGCGGCTGCTCACCGCCGAGGAGTGCGAGGCCCTGGCGCTGCTGTACGACGTGGAGGGGGCGTTTCGCAGTCGGGTGGTGATGGCGCGGCACGGGTTCGGGCGGGGGGAATATCAGTACTTCGACCATCCCCTGCCGGAGGTGGTGTCGGAGCTGCGCACGGCGCTGTACCCGCGGCTCGTGCCCATCGCGAACCGCTGGAACACGGCGATGGGCATCGACGTGCGGTATCCGCAAGCGCACGCGGAGTTCCTCGCGCGCTGTCACGCGGCGGGACAGGTGCGGCCCACGCCGCTGCTGCTGCGCTACGGCGCGGAGGACTACAACTGCCTGCACCAGGACCTTTACGGGGAGCATGTCTTCCCGCTCCAGGTGGCCTTCCTGTTGTCGGAGCCGGGACGGGACTTCACGGGCGGTGAGTTCGTGCTGTCGGAGCAGCGGCCCCGGATGCAGTCTCGACCGGAGGTCGTCCCGCTGCGACAGGGGGACGCGGTCGTCTTCGCGGTGCATCACCGTCCGGTGCAGGGCACGCGGGGCACCTACCGCGTCAACCTCCGGCACGGCGTCAGCCGGGTGCGTTCAGGGCAGAGGCACACCGCGGGCATCATCTTCCACGACGCGGCCTGAAGCACCTGCGGCACGGAAGGTTCCTCAGCGAACGGAGGAGCAGGACAGGGAGCACAAAGTGTTCACCTGGAAGGCGCCCCGATTAGGCTCGCCCCATGAAGTTTCTAGGCGAACTGGATGATGTCTCCCTGGGGCGGACGCAGCGGTGCAACCGTCGCCTCACGGACCCGAACCGCCTGCAGGCGATCCGCGACACCGGGCTGCTGGACACGCCCCGGGAGGAGACCTTCGACCGCCTCGCACGCCTGGCGGCGGAGCTGCTCGACGTCCCCCTGACCATCATGTCGCTGGTGGACGCCGACAAGCAGTTCTTCAAGGCGGACTTCGGCCTGCCGTCCCCCTTCCGGGAGACCCGGACACTGCCGATCGACGCCTCGCTGTGCCGCTACACGCTCGAGGGAGACCCCATCATCTCCTCGAATGCGCTCAATGACCCCTTCCTGAAGTTCCATCCTTCGACCGGGCCCTGGGGCATCGTCGCCATCATCGTGCTGCCGTTGATCAACCCGGACGGCCACGTGCTGGGGACCTTCTGCTGCATCGAACCCAAGGTGCGCGAGTGGACCCCGAGGGACCTCAAGGTGATGCGGGAGCTGACGACGTCCATCATGACGGAGATCAACCTCCGCAATCAGATCCAGAAGCTGAAGACGGAGCAGAACCTGCGGGAGACGTTCGTCGCGGCGCTCACCCATGACCTGCGCACGCCCCTGACGGCGTCGAAGCTGAGCGTGCAGCTCCTGGGAAGGCGCCATGCGGACCTGCCGAGCGTCCAGACCTCCGTGGCGCGGGTGAGCGCGAGCCTGGACCGCGCGGAGCGCATGATCCAGAACCTGCTGGACGCGAGCCGGATCAAGGCCGGCAAGCGGGTGGCCCTGGATCTGGGGGAATGCGACCTCCACGCCATCACGACCCAGGCCCTGGAGGAACTCGCGGCCGTCTACACGGAGCGCTTCGTCCTGAAGGCAGAGGGCGTGTTCAAGATGAAGGCGGATCCGCTCGGGCTTCGCCGCATCGTCGAGAACCTGGCCTCCAACGCGGCGAAGTACGGCGCGCCGGGCACCCCGATTGAAGTCCTGCTCGCCCAGAGTGGGAACCGTGTGACGCTCCAGGTGAGGAATCAGGGCACCCCCATCGCCGAGCACGAGCAGCAGACCATCTTCGAGCCCTTCCACCGCACGCGGTCCGCATCGGAGAGCGCGGAGAAGGGCTGGGGGCTCGGCCTGCCGCTGGTGAGGGGACTCGCCGAGGCGCACGGTGGGAGCGCCACCGTGACGAGCTCCGCCGAGGACGGGACCTGCTTCACCATCATCCTCCCGCTCGAGGCGACTTCGCGGGAGCCGCACGCGACCCTCGCGGATTTCGCGCGCATTGAAGCGAAGGAGTTCACGGGCTTCCGGAGCTGAGCACGAGCGCCCACCGCGGGCGCGAGACGCCTCCCTGAGTCAGGGAGCGCGTCCGTGATTGTGAAGCATGGCTTGAAGGCCCATTGCGTCGGTCGCGTCTATTTCCCGACCGGCGCCGGGCGTATTTCTTCCTGACAGCGAGGCACGAACGCCCTCGACTCCAAGGAAGGTTCACCGTCATGCCGATCTCCCGTCGCTCCGTCCTGGGGACCTTCGCAGCATTGGCCTCGCTCCCGGTCCTGGGCCAGATGAAGACAAAGACCCAGGCCCTGCGGATCGGCGTCATCGGCGCGGGGTGGCTGGGGGGCACCGTCGGCCAGATCTGGGTCCGGGCCGGGCACGAGGTGCTGTTCTCCTCCCGCCATCCTGACGAGCTCGTCTCCATGACCCGCCAGCTCGGCCCGCGCGCTTCGGTGGGCACGCCACAGCAGGCGGCCGAGTTCGGCTCCGTCGTGTTGATCGCCACGCCCTACAGCGCGATTCCGCAGCTCGGGCGCGACCTGAAGAAGGCCCTGCGCGGCAAGGTGGTCCTCGATGCCTGCAATCCGCCCGCGGGCCGCGACGACGCCCTGGCGCGCGAGGCACAGGCCCACGGCGCCGGCCCCACTTCCGCGAAGTACCTGCCGGGCACGCGGCTGGTCCGGGCCTTCAGCGCCGTCGACGCCACGGCGGTCGAAGCGTCCGCCGGCCGGCAGAGCGGGCTGCTGGCGGTTCCCATCGCCGGGGACGACACCCAGGCCGTCCAGGTGGCGGCACAGTTGGTGCGCGACGCCGGCTGCGAGCCGTTGGTGGTGGGCAACCTGGCCGCGGCCACCCGCTTCCAGCGGGGCGGGCCGGGCTTCCGGGCCAACACGACGATGCCGGAGCTGCGTCGCCTGCTCGGCCTGCCTGAAAAGGACTGACACCCCACCGTCGCCGCGTGGGGACAACCGGGGTCCCGGTGTCTCAGCTCCCTACCAGCGTCACGCTCACGGGGGTGACGAAGGGAGCGTCATCGTCCGCGCACATCTTGCGGTAGTCCGCGTTGAAGGTCATTCCAACCTTGGCGTGCGGGGTGTCGCGCCCGCCGGTGCCCTCGGTGATGACCAGCGTGATGGAGCAGCCGAACTTCATGTCTTGAGGAGGGATGATCAAGGAGCAGGAGCCCTGATTCAGGGCAAAGGTGGCCGCGCCCGTCATGGTCGCGGTCAGGGTGCACTCGAAAGGGGCCAGGGAGACGCGCAGGCGATCCGACACGCCCGGTTCCGCGGTCAGGCTCAGGATGGGCTGGGACTGGACGGGATTCATCGCGTCGCTCGTCACCGGGCTGAACATCGTCATCGTGACGGGATGGGTGCCGGTGACGCTGGAGCGCGTGTCCTGGAGCGGCTCGATGGGACTGTCATTGTCGTCACCTCCACCGCAGGCGGAGCAGAGGAGGCAGACGGCGGCGGAGGACGTCAGGGCAAGCGGACGGAACATGGGCGGGCTTCCTGGGTACGCCCATACGACGGATGGGCGTCAGGCGTTGGAGTGGAGACGCAGGGACTCGCCCTCCCGCTCAGCAGCTGCAGGTGTTGAAGATGTTCTGGTATTGGTATTCCGTGTGCGTGTAGGTCCCCGCCTCGTTGAAGCACACGCGGTAGCTGGACTGCTGGTTGAAGCGGCCGCGATAGTTGTAGCGCCGGGCCGTCTGACCCAGCGGGCAGGACGGGGCGGCGCCCTCGATTCCTCCCCCACCGACGAGGGATTCGGGGTCGCCCTCCTTCGCGTACGGTTCACAAACCCAGTAGTAGCCACATGACGTGGTGGCACCACAGGAGGTCGTGCCCGTGTTGGTCCAGGTGGACCAGGTGCCACAGGAGCCCAGCTCCGCCTCCACCGTGGCCAGCGCTTCGGCCTCCTCGGCCGCGGCCTCCTCGGGCGTCATCGCCCCGCCACAGGCCGTCAATGCCAGACTCGTGCACACCAGGGTGAGCGCTCGCAGCCACAAGGTTCCAGACTTCATGGACGACTCCTGGGTCCGGTACAGGGCTCCCGAATGAAGCCCGACCTTCCGACCTGGAATCATGCCAGCCAGGACATCCCCGCCAAGCCAGTCCGGGCCTGAAGGGCCCGTCCCGCCGCCTGGAAGTATTGTGCAGCGGACGTTTGTGGAAGCGCCGCGCCTGGCCCGAGGCGGACCTCTGGCTTTGAAGCGCAACCCCAACAGAAAAATAGAAGTTCGGGGCAACGACCCGGTTTCCTTCCCGGCTCCGTATTCGCAGGGGGGACGGCCGGAGCACGAAGGCCCTTTCCCACACAACACGATGAGGGGATGGGTATGTCGAGGATCAAGGCAGCGGTGTGCGGTGTGGCGCTCGTCATGGGTGCGCTGAGTGGGTGTGGGGACCCGGCTCTGGAACCCGTAGTCACGGAGGCCGCGCACGAGGCCGCGGTGAAGCTCCACCTCGCGCAGGAGGACCTCATCGCCGGCGGTCCGCTGGCCCTGCGGGTGGAGGTCGCGAGCCCGGTGGCCACCACGGCCACCGTGGAGCTGAGCGCTCCCGAAAGTCTGGCGTTGGAGCGCCGCACGCTGACGGTGGACCTGGCGGCGGGCGAGACGAAGTCGGTGTGGGTGCGCGGGCACGCGCCTCGCGCGGGCTTCTTCTCCGTCACCGCCGTGGCCCGGGCTGACGCATGGGGACGGCCCACGTCGCACCTGCTCGGCCTCAACGCGCACCGGCCCGGCGAGACCGTCCTCGCACCCGTCACGCAGACACTCACCGAGCACCTGTCCGGAGTCCCCCGGGTGCACTCCGCCGAGGAGCTGGCCCGACTGGACGCCGAGGACGTGCGCGCGGCGGCGCGCGGCGGCGGACAGGACACGTCGCCCCGCACGGTGATGCTGGATGGCGTCACCTTCCCCCGAGGGGATGGCACGCGCTCCGCCCCCGTGAGCACCGTGATGACGGTGCTGCCCGACACCGGCAGTGGCGCCCCGTCTCGCGTCGACCTGGAGGCCGCCTCCCGCGTGGCGCCGTCCGGCGAAGTGCAGGCGAAGGGCTTGGGCTGCAACGCCAATGGCGACGCGGCGTCCGTGCACGTGGGCCTGTCGTACCAGGGGCGCTGGCAGGACGTCCGCAACACCCGCGTCACCGTCTATGACGAGAACCCCGCCCTGCCGAACACCCAGGTGGCCACGGGCTACACGGACGCCTCGGGCTGGTTCCACTTCCGCAAACCCACCTGCGATTACGGCGCCCCGTGGGACATGTCGCTCGCGGACCTGTTCTTCGTCGTCGAGACGGAGGACCTGTACTCCATGGGCGTCTACTACATCCTCACGCCCTACAGCGGCACCCACAGCGTGCGCACCGGCACCTTCTGGGACACCAGCGGCACGACCTTCTCCGTGAACCTGGCCGCAAGCAACTCTCCCGCCGAGCAGGCCCTGGGCGTGCTCAACCTCATCCAGCACGCCGAGGAATTCAACGCGTACGCTGGCGGCACGGGAGGTTCCTACTTCTCGCTGCGCGTGGCCTGGCCCACCCACGTGCCCTTCACCTCCGTCTCCTTCGCCACGGTGTCGAAGCTGGAGCTGGTGGAGCAGGACTGGGCGGATCCGTTCACCGTCTGGCACGAGTTCGGCCACGAGCTGATGTACTTCACGACGTCACCGGTATCCTGGTACTCGGCCTATGAGCTGGGAGCGCTCGCCATCACCTTCCCGAGCTTCGCCTACGGCAGCCACTTTGGGACCGAGCAGCAGCACCCGGAGCTCGCGTACAACGAGGGTTGGGCCAGCTACTTCGGTGCGCTCCTGGCCCAGTGGCACGGCTACCCGGTAGGCGGCAACCTGAGGAACTTCGCTACGACGATCACCGGTTGCAACGGTGCGGGCTGCACCTATGGCGATGCGGGCACGGTGTGGGCGAACGGCAACGAGAACGAGATGCGCGTATCCACCTTCCTGTATCGCTACAACGTGGAGGTGCTGCAGGCGGCCTACGGCCTGGGCCCCCGCGGCGCGTTCGGCAGGATGCGGGAGCGGCTCTTCTACGTGGGCCGCTACGACGTGGACATCCACGAGGCGTGGGAGTGGTGGCTCCGTCCGACGATGCCCCCCGGATGGGAGTGGAAGGTGTCGCAGATCGCCTCCGACACCTTCATGGACACCGGCCGCATTCCGTAGCGCTCACCCTCAAGCGGAGATGGCTCCCACCGGCGGAGTGGCCCGCGCTGCTTGCGATGAGCGCGCGACGAGCTTCCCGGTGACGCCCTTGGGAAGCACGACGCCGAAGAAGAACCCCTCTTCGAAGGGCTCCGTCGAATCGACATGGGCCTTCGCACGCGCGGCGATGGTCGCCAGCGCCGTGCGAAGGAACACCATCGCGAAGTCCCCGCCCACGCACGCGCGCGGGCCCCGTCCGAACGGGAAGAAGTGACCGCTGCCCAGCGGGTCGCGGGCCGCGCCGCCGTCCAGCCAGCGCGCGGGGTGGTACGTGTCCGGCTCCGTCCAGTGGGCCGGGTCCCGGTGCAGGTGCTGGTTGGAGATCATGATCATCGCGCCCGCGGGCAGCGTGACGCCCGCGAGCTGCGCGTCCTTCGACGGCGTGCGGGTGAAGACCCGGACCGCCGGCAGGAGGCGCAGGGATTCGAAGGCGCAGGCCTCCGCCCAGGGCGCATGGCCCAGCTTCTCGAACGTCAGCGGCCCGTCCCCCAGCGAAGCAGCCTCCTGCGCGAGCCGTGCCTCCGCCTGGGGATGCTTCTGGAGCTGGTGGAACGCCCCCACCAGCGTGACGCTGGAGGAGAAGGCGCCTCCGTAGAAGATGCCGCCCAGCAGGTGCGCCAGCACCTGGTCATCAATCCCAGGCGTCTCGCGCAGCGTCCACGACATCACGTCCACGCCCTGGGGATTCGGGTTCTTGCGCGCGGCGCGCACCCGGTCCGCGAACTGGCCATAGAAGCGCGCCTTCGCCTCGTCGAAGCCCTTGGGCGGCGAGACGAACTTCAATGGCAGCTTCGCCTGGATCCGGGCATCCGCGCCCTTCGCCAGCAGCATGAAGTCGTCGAACACGGAGGTCGGAAGCCTCTCCCCCACCGCCGCCACCGCGAAGGCGTCGAAGGTCAGCTTCCGCATCGCGGTGGTGTAGTCGATGGAGGGCTCCTTCAGCAGGGCCTCCACGGACTCCACGATGGACCGGTGCATCGGCTCCACCTGGGCGGCCAGCCACTTCGGGGACCAGGGCTGCTCCATGGGCTCCAGCTTGCGCTTCTGGGCCCAGTCCCCGCTCAGCTTCGCGATGAAGACCGTGTCGTCCGTCACCGTGGGCCGGATCTGCTCGCTGATGTTTCCCTTCTCGAACTCCATCCGGCGGGGGGACTCCAGCACCTCCGCGATGATCGCGGGGTCGTTGAGCACCACGCCGGGGCTGGGCCCCATCCAGATGAGCGTGACACCGCCGTACTCGCGGCCATACCGCGCGCAGACGTCCCAGGGCTGGGGCCCCAGGAAGTCACCCGCGGTGCCGAGCACGCCGGGCTGCGGCCCGGGGAGTGAAGCGAAGGGCTTGCGCCTGGAACCGAAGAACAGGTTGAACAGGCCACGAGAAAGCAGGTTGGGCATGGGCATCTTCTCCAGACGTCTCAGACGGTGATGCCGCAGGGGATCCGGTCGGACTGCAGGACCGTGTAGGGCACTTCGCACTTCTCGTTGCGAGCCTTCACCGCGTCGCGCTGGGCGCGCAGCCGGGCATGGAAGCGGTCGCGGAGGGCGAGCACCTCCGGCTCCTGGAAATACTCCTCGTACCAGCCGCCCTCGTGGAGCAGGTACTCCTCGTCGTCACCGAAGCTGGAGAGCGCGCGGCCGATGGAGACCTGCCAGAGCATCTGCGACTTGGTGGGAATCATCTCCACGATGTCATCCGGCCCGATGAGGCCCTTCTTCGTCGGAGGCGGCTTGCGCATGCACAGGGGCGCGTTCGGCACGAAGGCATAGTGTTCGTACTGGAGGTAGTTCACCGCCGCGTGCTGGACGCTGACGGTGAAGAGGACGGTGGTGAGGATGTCCACCAGGTCCGCGACGCGCTTGAGCTCCGTGCAGGGCAGCTTCTCCACCGACATGCCGTGCGAGATGAGGTCGGCCCACCAGCGCTGCATCTCGACGTCGTTCATGAGGTCCGCGTCGGACTTGTAGAAGTGCCCGAGCACCCCGCCGACGTATTCCTCGAACGCGTCCCACAAGGGCAGCGCGTCGTCCCGGTACGGGTAGTGTGGGAGCACCGCTGGATCCATCACCCCGCGGCGCTCGATGTCCTGGCGCGGCTTGTTGTCCGTCAGCTTCCAGCGCTGGTAGCCCTTCTTGCCCAGGAACACGTGGCCCTTGTCGGGGCCGCCGGTGGCGATGATGTCGTCGAACACGCCGCCCTCCGCGAGCAGGCCCCTTCGGGCGCCATCGTTGATGGCGAGCGTGTACCGGAAGTGCCGGCGCAGCAGCTTGTAGACAGGGTGGGGGTCCGGGAGGTTGCGCATCGTCGCCATGACGAACGGCTCCGCGATGAAGTGCGTCCGCAGCGCGTGCCCCACCATCTGGTGCGTATTGCCTTCGCTGCACCGGACGTAGATCTTCGCGGCCAGCCAGTCATATTGGCTGTCATTGGGCGTGAACACCGGATCCTTCTCCGGGTCCCGGCCGAGCTGGATGGCGATGGGCCGCAACTGCCGGGTGTCGTCCAGGTACAGCAGGCAGCGGGACGCGGGCGACCAGCGCCGCTCCTCGACGCCCTTCTCGTCCACCTTCTTGAACATGGGCACGTCGTCCAGGATCTCGAAGTCGAGCAGGAAGATCCGCTTCGACGCGAGCGCCTGGGCCAGCGAGGTGCCCGGTGACAGCAGGCCGTGCAGGTCTCCGTCCGCGAGCGGCAGGCCCTGGGGCAGCGCGGTGATGGACTGGATGTGGACGGGGGTGATGCCCTGGACGGCCTGCCGGGCGAACTCGTAGTCGTCCTTCCACCGGTTGGCGAGCTGGGGCAGCTCGATGCCCTTGAAGAAGTCGAAGATGTCCACCAGGCCGTTCCACGCCTTGTTCAGCAGGGGCATGTGCAGCTTGATGGCCGCCAGCGTCTTCGCGATGACCACCTCGTAGCTGCCATCCACGAGGCCCCGGTACAGTTCATCCTTCGGGAGCGGTTTCGCCTCGCTGATGTCGAGCGCCCCGGGCAGCCCGGCGGTGGCCTCGGGCGCACGCCAGCCGTACATCCGCTGGCGTGCCTGGAGCTGCTCCTGACGGGCGGACGCCGCGCGCTCGTGCTGCTCCTGATGCGCCATTCGCGCCGTGCCTTCGAGGACCTCCACGGTCGCCCTGCCCAGCACCCAGCGGTGGTGGGGGAAGAACCAGCGCTTCTCTCCCGCGGTGACGACGACATTGTCGAGCAGCCAGTCGCTCGCGACGCCATTGCCGGTGTTCGAGAAACGGAGAAGCAGCAGCTCGCCCAGGTCGCGGGTCTGGAGCGGATAGGAGTCCTGCGCTCCGGCTTCGAAGTCATTGTGGAAGCGCTTGTCCAGCGGGTGTGAGTCGCTTTCACCCTGCGTCCCAACCAGCACGACAGAGATGTTGGCGTTGGTTCCCGCACCGAGCCGCGAGTTCGTGCGAATCGTTAGCGTGTAATCGACAGTCATGGAATCCCCCACTAGCACGGGGACACACCGTATGGCGCAAAAGCGGGCTGGACAAGCCGTGATACCCTCCAGGGTGCGATGACACCCGCCCCGAACAGCCTCTGTCACGGACCCGAATCCACGATGCCCTTCGGTGCGATGTCTTGCATTGAGGTCCGCCGTCAATGAGCACCGTCTGGCGCCGAATCATCGCGTCCCTGGGCCTCAAGTCCCGAAGCCCCGAAGCCGACCTCCTGGAGCCGGACGAGCTGGCCCGGTGGTACGCGGGGCTCGACCTGAAACAGCGGCTGGCGGTGAGCCGGAACCTGGCTTCGCGCGTGCGTGCGCCGCGTGCGACAAGGGATCCAGCCACCCTGCCCGCCGTCGCCAGGGGCCGCCTGGTCTTCGAGCAGGACGGTCCCCGGGGGCCCATTGCGCTGCACCACCTCAAGGTGGAGTTATGGGACCGGGACTTCGGGACGCCGGACGACTTCCTGGGCGAGGGATTCACGGATGCGGACGGGGCCTTCGCCATCCGCTACGACCCGGCCGACGCGGGTGAAGGCGACCTGCCGGACCTTGAGCTTCGCTTCTTCGAGCCCCAGCACACGTTCCGCAAGGACGGGCGCGTGGTGGAGACGTGGCGGCGCATCGGTTCGGAGCGGGGCCCGGACGACCACGGCGGGCTCCAGTACGATTTCGGCACGGTGCGAGTTCCCTACTGGGAATACGACCCGGCGTCACCCCTGGCGCGGTTGCTCGTCGTGGAGGAAGGCACGCCACCGACGGCGTATGCGCCGGGACGTTCCCTGGCGATGCTGAAGGCAGTCGCGCCCATTGAACTCATCAAACGGCAGCACCAGCTCCAGGGACGGCTGGGGCAGGCGCCGAGTCTGGCGAAGATTCAAGCGGACTATCCGGAGTCGACGACGGCCCGGATGGAGCGGGAGTCGCCGGGCTCCACCCGGAGTGATGCCTATTTCGGTGAACGCCTGCTCAACGGCATGTTCTCCAGCGTGATGGACCGGGACCCGGAAGCCCCCGGGGATGCCCAGGCGTTCCGGCTCTACCTGCCGTGGAATGCGTATGAGCAGGACGGCCGCCACTGCCTGCCGGATGTGGACGTGAGGCTGCGGCTGGTGGAGGGAAGGCTGCTGCCCGTGCGCATCATCCTGGGGATGCGCGAGCCTGGAGCGACGGCGCCGGGTTCACCCGTGACACGGCGGACCTTCACGCCCGCGGACGGCGCGGACTGGGAGGCGGCCAAACGGATGGCTCGGGTGAGCGCGACGCTGGACGTGGAGTTGGGCAACCACCTGGGGCAGTGCCACTTCAACGTGGAACAGTATGCGATTGCCGCGCACCGGAACCTGCGACGCAATCCCTTGCGTTGGCTGTTGATGCCGCACCTGCGGGAGGTGGTTCTGATCAACCATTCGGCCAACGGGTTCCTGGTGGGATCGACTGGATACATCACGCGCTCCAGTGCGCTGACGGAGCGGGGCATCAACAAGCGGCTGGAACACCTGATGGGCAGCTATGACTGGAAGGGTTTCGCGCCCGCGACGCCTGTCTGTGAAGGACACCGGTATGCAAAGGCCGGACAGCTCTTCTGGCGATTGCTCGGGGAGCACATCGACGCGTTCTTCGCGGAGCACGGCACGGAGTTGGAGGCGCAGTGGCATGAGGTCCGCCGGTTCTCGGACGACCTCGTGACGCATTCGGTGCCTGCCTTCGTGTGTCGTTATCTGCGGGCGAAGGTGCCGGGGAAGGAGGCGCCGTGGTTCGTGCGCTCGGAGCGCATGGACCTGGACGCGAAGGCCGTGGAGCCACCGCCCAAGGCCGTGAGCGCGGTGACGCATACGGATTCGCCCCAGCCCGGGGAGGTGGAGGCGCTGAAGAACCTCTGCCGCTACGTCATCTTCTTCGCGACCTTCCGACACGCCTGGGCGAACAACCTCCAGTGGGAGGACGCGGGCGAGGTGCTGTATTCGTGTCTGGGGCTCCGCTGGGGCAAGGGAGGCGCGCTGTCGACGGAAGAGGACCTGGACGTGGCGCCGGAGCCGGATGAGGCGACGGAGATGCTGTGGATCTCCTGGATGCTGTCCAAGACGAACTACGGGTTCATCCTCTCCAATGAAGAAGAGGACGTGCATCCCCGGTTGCTGGAGCTGCTGCGGGCCCATGCGGCGGAGTTCGCAGCGCTGGGCCTGGATGTCCGGACGGTCAGCTCCCGCATCAACATCTGAGCGGTTTGGACAACCGCGCTCAGTACGTCCACGGGAAGCGCTTGAAGTCGCGCTTCCGCTTCTGGACGAACGCGTCCCGGCCTTCCTGCGCTTCCTCCGTGCCGTAACCCAGACGCGTGGCCTCTCCCGCGAAGAGCTGCTGGCCCACGAGCCCGTCGTCCGGGAGGTTGAAGGCATACTTCAGCATCTTGATGGCCGTGGGGCTCTTGGTATTGATTTCCGCCGCCCACTGCAGCGCCACCTTCTCCAGGTCCGCGTGCGGCACCGACGCGTTGATGGCATTCATCTGGAACGCCTCGTCCGCCGTATAGGACTGTCCCAGGAAGAAGATCTCCCGCGCCCGCTTCTGCCCCACCTGCCGCGCCAGCAGCGCGGACCCGTAGCCCGCGTCGAAGCTCGCCACGTCCGCGTCCGTCTGCTTGAACATGCCGTGCTCCTTGCTCGCGATGGTCATGTCGCACACGACATGCAAGCTGTGCCCGCCTCCCGCCGTCCAACCCGGCACCACCGCGATCACCACCTTGGGCAGGAAGCGGATCTGCCGCTGCACCTCCAGGATGTGCAAACGCCCCAGCCGCGCCGGATCCGCCGCGTCCTCCCCGGGCTCGTACTTGTAGCCATCCTTGCCCCGGATGCGCTGGTCCCCACCCGAGCAGAACGCCCACCCGCCGTCCTTCGGCGACGGCCCGTTGCCCGTCAGCAACACCACGCCCACGTCCGTCATGAACCGCGTGGCCTCCAGCGCCCGGGCCAGCTCGTCCACCGTCTTCGGACGGAACGCGTTGCGCACCTCCGGCCGGTTGAACGCGATGCGCACCGTGCCCTGGTCCACCGCGCGGTGGAACGTGATGTCCTTGAACTTGAAGCCTTCCACCGGCTGCCAGCGGGACGCGTCGAAGAGGTCCGAGACCATGCGCAGTCTTGCTCCGAAAATAGGGGGAGTGAACGGGCCGGCACCCTACCAGTTTCCCGCTCGAAGACGCCCGCGCTACCGTGCGCGCCATGCCCACGAGCCTGCTCGTCATCCATGTCCACGTGCACGTGCTGCCCCAGCACGTCGACGCCTTCCTCCAGGCCACCCTCGCCAACGCCAGCGCCAGCGTGAAGGAGCCCGGCATCGCCCGCTTCGACGTCTGCCAGGACAC
>NZ_RAWD01000289.1:0-12052 GCF_003612065.1 Corallococcus sp. CA047B | reverse complement strand
GATCCGCGCAGCATCTGGAAGAGCACCAGCACCAGCACCAGGGCCACCACCAGCACCGCCCCCATCACGGTGTTCTTCACCTTGCGCCCGAACTCCGGCGACGGGCCGTCCGAGGCGAGCGGCACCGCGGAGGTCACCCGGCGCACCACCTCATCCCGCCCGCGCAGCGCCTGGGCATCATCCGGGGTCCGGGCCAGCCGCAGGCGGTACAGCCGGCCCACCATGGCCAGCTCCCCCCGCCCCATCGCCATCGTCAGCAGCCGGTCATGCGTGTCCCAATCCTGCCACTCCCCCAGGAGCACGTGCCATTCGGAGGCCAGCAGCTCGGAGGGCTGGTGCTCCTCCGGGAGGAAGTTGGCGTAGACGAGCCCGCACTGCGCGCAGGCCTCCGTGTCCTCGCGCATGGGCGCCACGCACTTGGGACAGTGGCCCGGCGGCGCCTGGAACGGGTCCCCGTCCGGGATGGCGGGCATCACCGACGGCGCATCGGAGCGCACCACGCGCAGCGCGGTGACGCTGGCCCGCGCGGGCACCGGCGGCGCGGACGCGAAGGGCGCCACCATGGGCACGGCCACCGCGACGCCCTCGCTCCCACCGCGAACCCCGTCGTCCGACCGGGGCGCGTCCTGGGACGACGACGGGGCCGGAGAGGGGGTTTCCGCGAGGCTCTTCGCGCCACACGCCCGGCACGTCACGGACAGCTGGCCGTCCTCGACCTGGAAGGACTCCAGCGGGACCAGCCGCTCGCAGCCCTCGCACTGGTACTTCATGACAGCACCTCTCGCAGGGGGACGGGCATCGCGCAACCGATGAGCGCCAGCAGGCACAGCGCGCAGATGACCTTGCGCGCGGGGCTCAGGGGCTCCCCCGGGTCCACCACCTCCGGGTGTCCGAAGCCCACGACCTTGCTCGCCACCACCAGCCACAGGCCCCACGAGGCGGTGACGAACACCGTGAGGAACAGCAGCACCCACGCCACGCCCTTGCCCAGCGTCCGCGCCCGGGGCCCGAACACCGCGAACGTCAGGTGCCCGCCGTCCAGCTGGCCCACCGGCAGCAGGTTGAGCAGCGTCACCAGCAGGCCGAACCACGCGGCGATGACCACCGGGTGCACCACCACGTCCTTGCCCTCGGGCACCGGGCCCAGCGCCAGCCACGTCAGCGCCTTCATGATGAGGTTGTCGCCGAACAGCGTCTGCCGCTGGGTGATGACGGCCTCCACCGCGGGCGGCGCGTTCGTCAGCCGCTCCATCGCCCAATGCAGCAGGTTCTGTCCCAGCACCCACAGCGACGAGTCACCCGGGAACGTGGAAGGCACCGGCGGCGAGTCCACCACCGTGGAGTGCAAGAGCCCCCAATAGAGCAGCGGCAGCGCCACCACCAGGCCCGCCAGCGGCCCCGCCGCGCCAATGTCCACCAGCGCGTTGCGCGTGGGGATGCGCCCCCGCAGCCGGATGACCGCGCCCAGCGTGCCCAGGCTCCCGGGCACCGGCAGTGGGATGAAGTACGGCAGCGACGTGTCCACCTTGTGCCAACGCGCCAGGACGTAGTGCCCCATCTCGTGCGAGCCCAGGATGCCGAGCAGCGACGCGCTGAAGGCCAGCGCCTGCGCCCGGTCCTCCGGCAACAGCCCCCCTTCGCTGAAGGGAAAGGAGCGCCCGAAGAGCAGCAGGTACGCCAGGAACGTCGTCCCCAGCGTCACCACGAACAGCAAGAGGTGCAGCCACACGCGGGGCGGGGGGGCGGGACGGGCAACGGAAACCGGGTGCATGCGCGAAGATGCCTCACGTCCGCCCAGGGGGCGACCTGTCCCGGGTCCCCCTGCGGATGAAGTGTAAAACACAACTCGGACTACCCCGACCCGGGTCCTTGACTTGAAGTTGACTTCTGGTACGAACCGCGCCGCTTGGGGTTCCATCAAACGGCGGGGCGCCCGTCCAGGGCGGCCCGCCACCGTGCAAGCAACCATCTGTTGGGGAGAAAACCATGAAGAAGCTCATCCTGTCCGCCGTTGCCGCCGCCTCCCTCGTGGGCTGCACCAGCGTTGAGTCCGCCGTTGTCTCCGGTTCCGAGATCGCCGCCAACGGCGAGGCCGTGGCCGTGATCCAGGGTAACGCGCTGGGCCTGACGGCGATCTTCCACATCATCGACATCGTGCAGAGCGACCTGGACACGGTCGTGAACAAGCTCCTCATCAGCGAGGCGAAGGCCATGGGCGCCTCGAAGGTCGACCTGAAGTCGGCGAGCACCACGCCCCGTCACGGCATCTTCGCGCTGTTCGGCACCATCATCGGCATCACCAGCTCCTCCGCGACCGGCGTGGCGGTGAAGTAGTCCCCCTGCCCCTTCACCGGGGCAGACCCAAGAGGCCCCCTGGCGACAGTGGGGCCTCTTTCATTTCCGGAGCCTTCCCTCATGCGCGCCCTCCTCCTGCTGCCCCTGCTGAGCCTCCTCGCGTGCCGTTCGTCCTCCTCCGGAAGTGGGGATGACACGGAGCTGATGGCGCAGGTGCGCGAGAAGCTGGCCGCGCGCGACGCGAAGCTCCTGAACTACCAGTTGGAAGGCACGCAGAAGGAAGGCGACAGCCTGTCCGCGGGCTTCACGTTCGCGTACCGCGCGCCCCAGAAGATGCGCGGCACGGTGACGCAGCCGGCGCGCACGGTGTCCTGGGACGGCAAGCACCTGTACGAACAGGTGGAGGCGAACAAGCAGTTCACGACGTTCACCTCGGAGGTCTCCGCGGAGAAGCTGTCCGCCTTCCTCACGGAGGTGTTCACCCCCTTCGTGCCGGACGGCTTCCGCGCGCCGCTGCTCTTGCGCAGCACGAAGGCGCGCCGGGGGGTGACCCATCCGAAGGCGAAGGAGGCGGTGGAGCTGTCCATGCCGCTGGAGGGCGACGCGGGAGGAGGCGTGGTGGTGACCTACGTGTTGCGTTGGCCCACGCTGGACTTCCTCGCCAAGCGCACGCGTGCGCCCGACGGCACGCAAGCCGAGGTGCGGATGGAGGAGGAGCACTGCGACGCGGAGCTGGGGCTGTGCGTGCCGCGCAAGCTCACGCGCCACGTGGCCGGCCTGCAGGTGGGGGAGACGGCGCTGTCGCGCGTGGACCTGAAGGCGCCGCTGCCCAACGATGCCTTCACCCCCGCCGCGCCGGACGGTTATAGCGTGCAGACCCGGACACTCGTGGACAGCGCAACGCAGGAGAGTGGACCGAAGCCCCCCACGGGCGGTTGACCGGCACGCCCTCCGTCGCCACCTTGGACGGCGGAGGGTGCTGCCCATGGTTGATAACGTCATCTTCGACGTGGACGGGACGCTGATAGATTCGGTGGACGAGCACGCCGAGGCCTGGCGCCGGTCGTTCATCGAGTTCGGTCGGGACATCCCCTTCGCCCACGTGCGCAGCCAGATTGGCAAGGGCTCGGATCAGCTGCTGCCCGTCTTCTTCAACGACGAGGAGCTGGAGCGCTTCGGCAAGGACCTGGATGAGTACCGCTCCGCGCTCTTCAAGCGTGAGTTCCTGCCCAAGGTGCGCCCCTTCCCGCGCGTGAAGGAGCTGTTCCAGCTGCTGCGCAAGCGCGACCGCAAGGTGGCCCTGGCCTCCAGCGCGAAGGAAGACGAGCTCAAGCGCTACGTGGAGCTGTGCGGCATCGACGGCCTCTTCGAGGCGAAGACGAACGCGGACGAGTCCGCCAAGAGCAAGCCCCACCCGGACATCTTCGAGGTAGCGATGGCCAGGCTGGGCAAGCCGGACCCCGCCACGGTGGCGGTGGTGGGCGACACGCCCTACGACGCCCTCGCCGCCAGCAAGCTGCGCCTGGGGACGGTGGGCATGCTGTGCGGCGGCTTCGGCAAGGACAACCTGCTCACGGCCGGGTGCCGCACGCTCGCGAAGGACCCCGCGGAGCTGCTGCGCCGGCTGGAGCAGGACCCGGAGGGTTGGCCGTGGGATGCGCCGGCGCGGGACTCCTCCAAGGACGAGGAGTCGCGCTGAAGCGGTAGCCCGGGCATCCGGTGCTTGCGGCGGCCACGTTCATGGCCACCGGCAAGCCCCCGGTCCGACGCGCTACTTGCGCGAGGCGCCGCGCTTCGCCGTGCGCGAACGGGACGTGCTCTTGCGCGCCGTGCTCTTGCGCGCGGGACTCTTGCGCGCCGTGGAGCGCTTGCCGGCGGTGCCCGTGCGCGTGGCCTTGCGGCCGGTGGTGGCGCGCCTGGCCCGTGCGGGCGTGGCCTTGCGACGGCTGGCGGTGGACGTCTTCTTCGCGGCCGCCGCGCGGCGCTTGCCGCCGATGCGCCCCGCCTTGCGCGCGTTCTTGCGGGCCGCGGGACGGCTGCGGGCCACCTTCGCCTTGCTGCCGGAGCCGCCCTTCATCCCGCCGCCGGTGAGCTTGTTGACGGTGGCCCACGCGCGGGACTCAGCGGTCTTCTCGCCGGCGCCCTTCTCCTCGTAGCCCTCTTCGATGTGCTCGGCCATGCGCTTCTGTTTCTCCGAGTACTTCGCCTTGCTTCCACGTGCCATGCATCACCCTCCTGGAAACGGTTCGCGGCGCGGCTTTCCAGTGGGAGCCCGCGTCGCCTGGAAGGTGAGCATGTCCGGCGGGGCAGGAAACCCGATGGCCCCCTACCGCTGTCCACCCCAGGAACCTTCCTCCCCGCGTGTCCCGGGAATGGACAGCGCCCTGCCCTTTTCTCTGGGACGCGGACTGGTGCGGCTGTCCGGTCGTGCGCAGGTTGCAGGCCGGCACAGAAAGCAGAGGTCGCCCCTGGAACCCGCACTCAACGCACCTCCCCGCCTCCGGCACCTGGACGAGGGACCCGCGGTCCTGGTGGTCAACACGCGTTCCCGTTCGGGGCGCGTGGCCTTCGAGGAGGCCCGGGCGCTCTTGACCGCGCGGGGCATTCCCCTGCTGGCCGCGCACGCGCTGTCCAAGCCCAAGCGCCTGCGCTCGGTGCTCGAGGAGGCCATCGCCTCGGGGGCCCGCCGCGTCCTCGTGGGAGGAGGCGACGGCACCATCAGCTGCGCGGCGCAGGTGTTGATGAACCGCGACGTGACGCTGGGCGTGGTGCCCCTGGGCACCGGCAACGACTTCGCGCGCTCCCTGGGCATCCCGGACACCATCGAGGCCGCGTGCGACGTCATCGTGGGCGGCTACACGGCGCGCGTGGACGTGGGGCTCGTCAACGGCCGGCCCTTCCTCAACGCGGCCAGCCTGGGGCTCACCACCGCCATCGCGAAGCGGCTGACGCAGGAGCTGAAGCAGCGCGCCGGCAAGCTGGCGTACCCGATGGCCGCCGCCGCGGAGATGCGCACGCTGCAGCCCTTCCACGTCCGCCTCCAGGCGGAAGGCAGGACGCTGGAATTGGACGCGCTCCAGTTGGTGGTGGGCAACGGCCGCTACCACGGCGCGGGCAACATGGTGGCGCCGGACGCGACGCTGGATGACCGCCGGCTGCACGTCTACGCCATCACCGCGCCGTCGGCCGCGGACGGCAGCGGCGAGCGCACGGGCCTGGGCCACCTGCAGGACGTGGCCACGCTGGCGCGCGTGGCGCTGGGCATGCGCAGCGGCGGACACCTGGAGCACGAGTCCGTCGTGCACCTGGACACCGCCCGCCTCACCGTGGAGACGGAGCCTCCCATGGAGGTGAACGCGGACGGGGAGAACGTGGGCATGACGCCCATGCGCTTCGAGGTCGCCACGGCCGCGCTGCGCGTCTACGCCCCCGCGCCGCAGTAACGCGGCCGGAGGGCTACGCCTTCTCCAGCACGCTGGAGAGCACCTGCGCGGTGAAGTTCACCAGGGGAATCACGCGCCGGTAGTCCATGCGCGTGGGCCCGATGACGCCCACCGTGCCCAGCACCGCTTCGGCCGTGCCGTAGGGGCTGGCGATGACGGTGACGTCGCCGGCGGCGGAGAACTCGCTCTCCGCGCCGATGAAGACGTGCATCTCCTTGGTGCGCTGCACGCGGTCCAGGAGGTGGAGCAGCTTGTGCTTCTCATCCAGGGCGCGGAACAGCGCGCGGATGCGCTCCACGTCCGCGAACTCCGGCTGCTCCAGGAAGGAGCCGGTGCCTTCGATGAGCACGCGCTCGGACGTCTGGAGGTCGGTGGCGGCCGCGCCCAGCTTCAGGGCCTTGGCGGTGAGCGCGTTGTAGAGGGCCTGGTCCTGATCCATCTCCGCGCGGATCCGCTCGCGGGCCTCTTCCAGGGGCACCTGGTGGAGCAGCTCGGACAGGTAGTTGCTGGCCTTGACCAGCTCGTCGGACGTCACCGGGAAGTCCACGGTGAGGGCCTTGTTGTGCACCTGGCCGTTCTGGCCGACGAGGATGGCGAGGACGCGGTCCTCGCGCAGGCGCAGGAACTCGATGCGCTGGAACCTGGCGGCATCAGGGCGGGGCGTGAGGACGACGCCCGCGTGGCGGGTGAGCGAGTGCAGGACGCGGCTGGCCTCCGACAGGATGTCGTCCAGGTTGGACTCGTGCACGAGGCCCGCGTGGATGAGCTCGCGGTCGCGCGGCGCGGGGTCGCGCAGCTTCACCAGGGTGTCCACGTAGAAGCGGTAGCCCCGGTCGGTGGGGACGCGTCCGGCGGAGGTGTGGGGCTTCTCCAGGAAGCCCAGGGCCTCCAGGTCGGCGAGCACGTTGCGCATCGTGGCGGAGGAGACCTCGAACTCCCCGCGGCGCGTCAGCTGCTGACTGCCGACGGGACCGCCCGTGGTGATGTACTCCTGCACCACGGCACGGAGGACTTCCTTCTCGCGTTCACCCAGCTCGTCCGGCATTGCTGCTCACACTCCGGTAGCCGACGGCCCGAACCTTCCGGCCTCCGCGCTTCCTGTAGAATTCTAAGAGGGACGCCTGGGGCATTCAATCCAGGGGGCGCATTCCACGGAGCAGGCAGGCGTCGCACCGGCTTCCTGGCCGCCCTGGAGGGTACGGCAAAGCGCACATCGCCCCGGGTGGGGCCGGGGGTTAGAAGGCCCCCGCCGTGTCCACCTCCACCACGCCCCTGTCGAGCCCGCCGTCTCCGGCGTCCGCCCCCCTGTCTGAAGCCACCGAGCAGGCACCCCGCCGGGGCGCGCTGCTGTTCAGCCTCTTCGCGCTCTACGTCATCTGGGGGTCCACCTACCTGGCGATGCGGTTCGCGCTGACGGGCTTTCCGCCCTTCCGGATGGCGGGGCTGCGGTTCCTGCTGGCGGGCGGGCTGCTCTTCGTCGGCTTGCGGCTGCGAGGCCAGCCGGTGCCGGGAGCGCGGCAGTGGGGCGCGGGGGCGGCGACGGGCTTCCTGTTGCTGGTGGTGGGCAACGGGGGCATCGCGTTCGCGCAGAACCTGGGGGTGCCGTCGGGTGTGGCGGCGCTGGTGGTGGGCAGCATGCCGTTGTGGACGGCCATCTTCGGCGCGGCCTTCGGTCAGCGGCCTGGGCGCGCGGAGCTGGCGGGGCTGGTGCTGGGCTTCGCGGGCGTGGCGCTGCTCAACCTGGGCGGGGACATGGGCGGAGGCGGACCAGCGGCGGTGGCCCTGCTGGTGGCGCCGCTGAGCTGGGCGTTCGGTTCGGTGTGGAGTCGGCGGCTGCCGATGCCCACGGGGTTGATGACGCCCGCGACGCAGATGTTGACCGCGGGCGTGATGATGCTGGGCGTGAGCGCCGTGCTGGGCGAGCGGATGGCGGGCACGCCGCCGCTGCGCGCGGTGATGTCGTTCGTGTATCTGGTGCTCTTTGGTTCGCTGGTGGCGTTCAGCGCGTATGCGTATCTGCTGCGACACGCGAGGCCGGCATTGGCCACCAGCTATGCATATGTGAATCCGGCGGTGGCGGTGTTGTTGGGCGTGGTGTTCGCGGGAGAGACGCTGGGCCCGCTGACGTGGGGCGCAATGGCAGCCATCTTGTTTTCGGTGATGCTGCTGGCTCGCGGCAAGCGCTGACGGGGCGTTTCGGCCCGGCCATTCCGTGACCGCCGGGTAGAGTCCTCGCTGTGTCTTCCGACCCTGGCTCCGATAAACGGCCTGCACCCCTCAAGCTCGTGTGCTTGGGAGTGGCGTGTGCTGTGCTCACGGCCTGCGCCAGCAAGTCCTTGCGCCTGGACTCGCACACCGCAGGGAACGTCCGTCATGCCGCCGCCCTGGCCGAGCAGATCGCCGCGTCCGCTGCCTCACGGACCGCGGCCTCCACGCTGATCCGGCACGTCCCGGTCCTGCTCGCCTTGATGCAGGGTCACAACGCGGTGGGGGAACTCGAGGAGCGCCTCGCCGCATGTGCCGTCCTGGCCGAGGAGCAGGGCAATGCCCTCTTCTTCAATAAGCGGCCCCCGACACGGGCAGAGTGCGCTGAGGAAGTGGACCGGGACGAATGCGGACGGCCCATCACCCGGGCCATGCGACTGGGACAACTGAAACACGTGCTCGCCCTGGAATGCGCCCGGGAGGTATTGGACGCACTGTGGCCTGCGCCCTACAGCATCGAACAGCGCTATCGCTTCTACCCGAATGCCCGGATCGTGGAGACCCTCAGCCCCGAGAAGGAGGCCAGCATCATCGCCAAGGGCTGTACAGAGGAGCTCAGGGGGACCATCAAGCCAGACCTCGTCCTCCATGCGGATCGCAACCTGCTGAAGGCCGCGCTCATCCTGGACTTCAAGTTTCCCTGTCCTGAAGACAACCCGCCCCAGTGGACGACCTATGGACAAAACAGCGTCTATTTTGGCAAGGGCCAGGGGAAAGTCTACAAAGAGGCACTGGGAGGAGACGCAATGCTCATCTCGCCCATGGAAGGGGTGACCCCATGAAAGAAACCCTTCCCGTCATCCGAATGCGCTCCAGGAGCGGCCGGCTCGCGGCACGAGATGGCGTCGTCATCTCCTTCTTCATCCACCACAACCATGAAGAGGTGACTGCCGCCGTATGGCGTGCCTTGCAACTCTACCTCCAGGCCATCCCGCCCAAGACCTTGAATTGGTACGTGGCGGACGACGGCGACATGGTCGAGTTCGATGACAAAGGGTACGAGCACCATCGAAAGCTGATGCTTGAATGTCCCTGGAACGGCGCCTGGCGTATTGATTTGTCGGAGAGCCCTAGCGAATCCGGCGGCTACCATTTCGAATACTACGGCCGGAGAATCGGCGAGCCCTCCTGGCCCTACCCGAGCGACCCCGCCACCGCGGTGGCCTTCACGCTCCCCACGGAATACCTGCTGGAGCACGGCCCGGACCACCTGCGAGCCCTGGCCTTCAAGCTCGCGTGGGAACTTCCTTTCAGCTTCGGCTACGCAAGCCTCGCGATCATCGCTCCCCGAGGCCGCTGGGGCACGTCGGATTGGGATCTCCTCGACACGCTCCGCGAGCGCTACCTGGGCCTGGACCTCTACGATGTGAGTGATGCCAGCCTTGCCATCGGCACCCACGCCCGGAGCGCTTCCTGGCTCACCTTCCTGGGCCAGCCCCTGCTCGGGCAGCTCGGTGGCATCGAGGGCCTGAGACAAGCCCTTCCCTTCCCGGAGGTCTCCGTCCTGCCCCTGGACAGCCAACGCCTGCTCATCACCTTGAGCGAGTGGCCCGAGGCCATCGACATCCAGAAGGGCGGCATCCCGCCCCAGTACCGCGCGTTGGCGCTCCGCTTGGAGCCCTTCCTCTACCAAGAGCGCGCCGGCCTCCCCCCGCGCTACGAATACACCTGGCTGCGGCGCCTCTCCCGGTAGAGGCGCCGGTCCCGGACGTCAGCCCGCCTTCGGCCAGGGGGACAGCTTCTCCTCCTCGTACCGCCCGAGCAGCGCGTGGGTCGCCCTCGCCGCCTCCTCTACCTCCGCGCGGGGCAGCCCCCGGGGCAGCACTTCAATCAGCGTCGGGAAGGGCGCGTCGTAGACGACCAGGTTCTCCAGCTCCAGCGGGTCGTTCTGGAGGTCGTAGAGTTCCCACTGGTCCGCGTGCTCCCCGGAGGGGTCGAACGTGCGCGCCAGCTTCCAGCGCGGCGTGCGCACGCAGCGGACGTGGTTCGGCTGGCACACCGCGCCGGGCTTCAATCCGGGCACATGGCCCGCCCGCGTACTCCCATCGCGCAGCGCTTCCACTGCGCGCGTGTACACCGAGAACAGCGCATCGTCGTGCACCTGGTGCGGGTCTCCGGTGCGCGGCAGCGGCTCCGTGATTTCGTCGTCGGTGATGAAGAGCACGCCCTCGCGCGGCGTGCCGTTGGGCTCCATCACGGTCTGGGACTCGCCGCGCGCCAGCGGGCTCAGGTCCGCGCCGACGAACGGGGGCACCGGACGGTGCAGCCGCAGGTCGGTGCGGATGGCCGTGACCTCTTCATGCGGGATGCCCGCCAGTCCCAGCAGCGTGGGCACGATGTCCACATGGCTCGTGAGCGCTTCGATGTGGCGCGTCGCCTGCGCCTCCGGAAACTGCACCACCAGCGGCACGTGCAGCGCCTCCTGGTAGGACGCGTGCCACTTCTCCATCAGGTAGCCGTGGGCCGCGCCGTATTCGCCGTGGTCGGAGAGGAACACCACCAGCGTGTTCTCCCGCAGGCCGCTGTCGTCCAGCGTCTGGAGCACGCGCGCGATGTGCCCGTCCACCAGGTGGATCAACCACGCGTAGTACTGCTGGAAGCGCAGCGCCGCCTCTTCCGGGTCCGCCGTGAGCTGGAAGGGAATGCCCGAGTTCAAGGTGACCGCCACCGGGTCGATGCCCTCCTTCGCCTGGTGCAGCGTCAGCCCCGTCTTCGATGCGAGCGCCAATCCAATCTTGTAGGCGTAGTCCCGCTGGCAGCTCGGCTTGTTCGCCAGGGTGTCGCGCAGGTTCGTCGGCACGCGCGCGTTCTCCTGCGGAAACCCGAGCGGATTCAGCGGCACCGTGAAGGTGCCCGCCACGGGCTTGATGGACGGCGAGCCCTGGGCCGGAACCTTCAGGGGTCCCAGCCTGGTGGAGTCCGGATCCAACTGCCTGGGCAGGATGGGATACGTCGCGATGTCATGGGGGTTCGTGAACGACGCGACCGCGAGCCACGGCTGCGCTTCCCCATCCGGCGGCGCCGCCCGGGGCGCGGAATAGGACTGGTTCGCCAGCGCCCGGTTGTAGGGCTGACCCAACGCCATCCGGCGCAGGAAGTCACACGCCAGGTCCGCGAAGCCGATGTCGCGAAAGGCCCCCAGGTTGTTGACGGAGGCCCCGTGCGGCTCCGGGTACGACAGCTCCCAGTCATCAAACCCATACCGCCGCAGCGAGTGCTCCGGCGGATTGCTCACGTGCCACTTGCCGAAGTAGTGCGTGTGGTAGCCGGCCTTCTGGAACCAGTGGCCCAGCGTCGGAATCCCGTCCGGCGCGAGCCACGGGAAGGCCGCCGCATCACCGCTCTTGAACAGGCCGTCCGTCTGCGTCACGCCCGTGCGCGTGCCGTACTGCCCCGTGTAGATGACCGACCGGCTGGGCGTGCAGGCCGAGGCCGCGATGGTGTGGTTGCGGAACACCGCCGCGTTCTTCCGGAGCGCCGCGAAGCCGGGGAAGAACTTCCGGAAGGGGTTGTCCTCCCCCCCTTCGTCCACGAAGCCCAGGATGTCCTTGATGCCCGGCAGGAAGCCGCCGTCAGGGCCGTAGGCGAACCGGGGGAACTGGAGCTGGTCGACGGTCAGGACGAGGATGTTGGGGCGCGTGGCCATGAAGCCTCCTGCGCCCCAGCAGAGCACAGGCCGTGCCGTCCCCTCCTGCCCTGGAGCCCCGGCCGTCCGGGGCCCCGGCTGCGTCCTTCACGAACGCAGCCGCGTCCCTTCAGCTCGGGGTGCGCGACACGTCCGTCGGCGTCGCCGCCTGCGCATCCGTGCGGCGGGGCAGCCAGACGTTGAAGGTGGAGCCCTGCCCGGCGGTGCCCGAGGACTCCGCCCAGATGCGGCCGCCGTGCTGCTCCACGATGCCCTGGCTGATGGTGAGCCCCAGCCCCAGCCCGCCGTACTTGCTGCCGTGCGCGCGGCCGAAGCGCTCGAAGATGAGGCGCTGCTTCTCGCTGGGGATGCCCACCCCCTGGTCCTTCACGGACAGGGGGTGGGCATCCCCAGCGAGAAGCAG
>NZ_RAWD01000288.1:0-12084 GCF_003612065.1 Corallococcus sp. CA047B | reverse complement strand
GTCCCTTCGTCATCGACGAGGTGGAGCTGGAGGCGCCGCGCCCGCCCGGTACGTGAGGTCGGTGTGGCAGATGCCGCTCGCCGTCATCCGCACCCGCAGCTCCCCCGCGCGCGGCGCCTCCAGCTCCACCTCGTCGATGACGAAGGGACCATTCACCGTCTGTAGCAACGCGGCACGCACCGGAAGACCCATGGGGCCATCCTATTGGCATCATGCCAACAGTGTCGCCTGGAACCTTCGCGACGGGGCGGGGTCGCCGTGGCCCTCTGCTGGAAGTTGTTCCCGGAGCGCCCGGCTGAACGTTGACTTGTCGTCATGCGCGGACGCCGAGGGGCCAGGGGAACGGCAGGCCGCCGAGCGGGCCCCCTTCCTCACTTCCTCTGTCGGCCTGCCCCCGCGGGAGGTGTGTTAACGCTTGGCTCCATGAGCCACGGCCCTGGATCCCGCGCGCCTCTTGGCAGCACCCGCGTTGATGACGACCCGCCCGCATCACCTGCGAGCGCGTCCGGGGTGCTCGAGGGCGGAGGCGAGATGGGCGCCCTCATGCGTTCGATGGACTGGTCCACGACGGCGCTCGGGCCCATGAGCGGATGGCCCCAGCCGCTGCGCACCATGGTGAGCACGTGCCTGACCAGCCGCTTCCCCATCCTGGTGTGGTGGGGCGCGGACATGGTGATGCTCTACAACGACGCCTACCGGGTCATCCTCGGCGACAAGCACCCGCGCGCCATGGGGCAGCGTGGGCGCGAGCACTGGTCGGAGATCTGGCACATCATCGGCCCCATGCTGGAGGGCGTCCTCACCCGGGGTGAGGCGACCTGGGCGGAGAACCGCTTCCTGGCCATCGACCGGCACGGGTTCACCGAGGAGAGCTACTTCACCTTCTCCTACAGCCCCATCCGCGACGAGCACGGCAACGTGGGCGGCATCTTCACCGCCGTCGCTGAAACCACCGCCCAGGTGCTGGACGCGCGCCGGCTCACGCTCCTGCAGAAGATGGCGGCCCGGACGGCGGGCGCCCAGAGCGTCACCGAGGCCTGCGCCCGCGCGATGGACGCCCTTTCGGAGAACCCGTCGGACATCCCCTTCGCCGCGCTCTACCTGCTCGATGCGCAGGGCACCCAGGCCCACCTCACGGCGCGAAGCCCGCTGGAGGAAGGCGGCCCCCGCTGGCCCGCGCAGGTCCTGCTCGCGGGCGACGCGCGAACCGCGTGGCCCTCCTTCGCTTCAGTCATGCGCACGGGCCAGGCCGAACGCTTGGACGGCCTCGCGGAGCACCTGGGCGAGCTGCCCTCCCACGAGGGCAGGCCCGCGCCCACGGCGGCGCTCGTCGTGCCAGTGGCGCGGCCGGGCGACGCGAAGCCCGCCGCGGTCCTCGTGGTGGGGCTCGCGCCCCTGCTCGGGCGTGATCCGAAGTACCACGCCTTCCTGGACCTGGTGGCCGGCAACCTCGCCGCGTCCATCGCCGGCGCGCGGGCGTACGAAGAGGAGGCGCGGCGCGCGGAGGCGCTGGCGGAGCTGGACCGCGCCAAGACGACCTTCTTCAGCAACGTCAGCCACGAGTTCCGCACGCCCCTCACCCTGATGCTGGGCCCCATCGAGGACGGGCTCGCGGACGCCACGGCCCCGCTGCCGCCCGTCCAGCGCGAGCGCCAGGAGCTGGTCCGCCGCAACGGCCTCCGGCTCCAGAAGCTCGTCAACACCCTGCTCGACTTCGCCCGCATCGAAGCGGGAAGGGCCCAGGCCTCCGTCATCCCCACCGACCTCTCCGCGCTCACCACGGACCTGGCCAGCAGCTTCGATTCGGCGATGAAGTCCGCGGGCCTGCGGCTGGTGGTGGACTGCCCTCCCCTGCCCGAAGCCGTCCATGTGGACCCCGAGATGTGGGAGAAGGTTGTCTTCAACCTCGTCTCCAACGCCTTCAAGTTCACCTTCGACGGGGAGATCCGCGTCGCGCTCAGGTGGGAGGGCGCGCACGTGGAGCTCATCGTCCAGGACACCGGCGTGGGCATTCCGGAAGCGGCGATGCCCCGCCTCTTCGAGCGCTTCCACCGCGTGGAGGGCGCCCGGGGCCGCAGCCACGAAGGGACGGGCATCGGCCTGGCGCTGGTGCAGGAGCTGGTGAAGCTGCACGGCGGGACGGTGCGTGCACGAAGCACCCCCGGCAAGGGCACCACCTTCACGGTGAGCCTGCCCACGGGCGGCGCGCACCTGCCGGCGGCGCGCGTGGACACGGGCGGGACGCGCGCCAGCCCGGGCGCCGGGGCGCAGGCCTTCCTCGAGGAGCTGTCCCAGTGGACCGCGGAGGGAAGCCCGCCCACGCCCCCGCCCGTGACGCCGTCCTCCACCGCGACGAAGCCCCGCATCCTGCTGGCGGATGACAACGCCGACATGCGCGACTACCTCACGCGCCTGCTGACCCCGCGCTGGAGCGTGGAGACGGCGACCCACGGCCTCCAGGCGCTCGCCGCCGCGAGGGCGAACCCGCCCGACCTCATCCTCTCCGACGTGATGATGCCCGGGATGACCGGCATGGAGCTGGTCCAGGCCCTGCGCGCGGACGAGCGCACCCGGACCATTCCGCTGGTGCTCCTGTCCGCCCGCGCGGGCGAGGAGGCCACCATCGAGGGCCTGCGCAGCGGCGCGGACGCCTACCTCGTCAAACCCTTCTCCGCGAACGAGCTCATCGCGCGCGTGGACTCCCAGCTCACGGTGTCCCGGCTGCGGCAGGAGGCGCTCCACGCGGAGCGCACGCACACGGAGGAAGCCACCCGCCTGCTGGAAGCCTCCCGGCAGGCCACCCGCTCGCGCGAGGAGACCCTCGCGGTCGTCAGCCACGACCTGCGCTCGCCGCTCACCGCCATCGGCACCGCGGCCGAGCTGCTCCAGCGGGCCCTGGGCAACGGCGAGCGCGAGACCCGGCTGCGCCGACACACCGACTCCATCCGCCGCTCGGTGGGGCGCATGAACCTGCTCATCGCGGACCTGCTGGACCTGGCGAGCATCGATGCGGGCACCCTCTCCATCGAGGTGCGCCCGCAGACGGTGGAGGAGCTGGTGCGCGAAACCCGGGAGCTCTTCGAGCCCCAGTGCGCGGAGAAGGGCCTGCGCTTCACCGTCGACCTGGAGCCCGGACGCGTCCTGCGGTGCGACAAGGAGCGCATCCTCCAGACGCTCGGCAACCTCATCTCCAATGCCATCAAGTTCACGCCCCAGGGAGGCAGCGTGGGGCTGAAGGTGGAAGCGGTGCCGGGGACGCGGGACGTGTGCTTCGGCGTGACGGACACCGGCCCGGGCATCGCCCCGGAAGCGCAGGCGCGCATCTTCGACCGCTACTGGCACGCGGCCCAGAAGCAGCGGGAGGGCCACGGCCTGGGCCTCTCCATCGCGAAGGGCATCGTGGAAGGCCACGGAGGCCGGCTCTGGGTGGAGAGCGAGCCGGGCCGGGGCAGCACCTTCTGGTTCTGCCTTCCGGCCGAGCCCCGGGTCCGGGCCGCCGCGCGCGCGCTCCTGCCCGTGCAAAGCCAGACACCCCACACCCCACCGAAGGCGGGCCGGGACGAGGCGTTCATCCAGGGCGGCGGAGAGATGGGCGCCCTCATGCGCGCGTTCGACTGGTCCACCAACTCGCTGGGCCCGCTCGAGGGCTGGCCCCAGTCCCTGCGCACCTCCGTCAGCACGATGCTCCGCTCGCCGTACCCCATCATCCTCTTCTGGGGCCCCCAGCTGCGCATGCTCTACAACGACCCGTTCCGCCCCATCCTGGGCGAGAAGCACCCGGGGACCGTGGGGGCCCGGGGCCACGAGGCGCTCGCGGAGGAGTGGGGACAGCTGGGCCCCCTGATGAAGCGCGTCCACGAAACGGGCGAGCCGCTGTTCATCGAGAACGGGAACGTCAACTTCGCGCGGCGGCCGGGTGGCCTGCGGGAGGAGTCCTACTTCACCTGGTCCTACAACCCGACCATCGGGGAGTCGGGGGAGATCGCCGGCCTCTTCGCCATCGCGAGCGAGACGACGCGTCAGGTGGTCGGTGACCGCCGGCTGGCCATCCTCCGGGAGCTGTCCATCCGGGCGGCGCTCGACAAGAAGGTCGAGGCCATCTTCCGCTCGCTGGAGGCGGTGCTCGCGCACGCGGCGCACGACCTGCCCTTCGCGCTGCTCTACGTGGTCAACGAGGGCAAGGCCCGTCTGGTGAGCTGCGCGAACCTCGCGCGAGGCGCCCCCGCGGCCCCGCTGGAGGTGCTGTCCGGCGACACGACGTCCTGGCCGCTCGCCCGCGTCGCGGGTTCGGGACAGGAGGCGTTGGTGGACGACCTGCCCACGCGGTTCGGGCCGCTTCCCGGCGGGCCCTGGCCCGAGCCCACGACGCGCGCGCTGGTCCTCCCGGTGCCCCTGGGCGCGGAGACCGGAACCATGGGCGTGCTGGTGGCCGGCCTCAGTCCCCTGCGCGCACTGGATGACGAGTACCGGGGCTTCCTGCAACTCTTGGCGCGCCAGCTCGCCTCCAGCATCTCCAGTGCCCGGGCCTATGAGCAGGAGAAGCAGCGCGCGGAGGAGCTGGCCCAGCTGGACCAGGCGAAGACCGCGTTCTTCAGCAACGTAAGCCACGAGTTCAGGACGCCGCTCACGCTCATCCTCGGCCCCGTGGAGGACGCGCTGTCCAGTGCGGCGAAGGCCCTGGAGGGGGAGCAGCTGGAGCTGGTGCGGCGCAATGCCTTGCGGCTGTACAAGATGGTCAACACGCTGCTGGACTTCTCCCGCATGGAGGCGGGAAGGGCCCAGGCCTCCTTCGTCCCCACCGACCTTGCGTCCCTCACCACGAGCCTCGTGAGCGCCTTCCAGTCCGCGGTGGAGAGCGCGGGCCTGCGGCTGGTGGTGGACTGCCCTCCCCTGCCCGAGCCCCTCTACGTCGATCCGGACATGTGGGAGAAGGTTGTCCTGAACCTGCTCTCGAACGCGGTGAAATACACGTACCAGGGCGAGATCCGCGTGCGGCTCCAGTGGCAGGAGGGGCAGGCGGTCCTCACCGTGCAGGACACGGGCGTGGGGATTCCCGAGGAAGAGCTGCCGCGCGTCTTCGAGCGCTTCTACCGCGTCCGCGTCACCCAGGGCCGCAGCCACGAGGGGACGGGCATCGGCCTGGCGCTGGTGCAGGAGCTGGTGAGGCTTCACGGAGGCACCGCCTCGGTGGCGAGCCGGTTCGGGGAGGGCACCACCTTCACCGTGCGGATGCCGCGGGGCTTCGCCCACCTGCCCCCGGACCGCGTCGAGCGCCAGTCCCGTCCGCGCGAGCCGGCCGTCGGGGCCGCGCCCTTCGTCGAGGAGGCGCGGCGCTGGTCCTCGGAGGCCCCGAGCACGCAGGACATCACCCCCTCCCAGGCCCCGGTGATGGAGGTGCCCGCGGAGCTGGCGCGCGCCCGCATCCTCCTGGTCGACGACAACGCCGACCTGCGCGCCTACGTCGCCGGGCTGCTCCGGCAGGCCTTCCCGAACATCGAGACCGCCACGGACGGGCTGGAGGCCCTGGAGCGGGTGCGCGTCCAGGCGCCGGACCTCATCCTCTCCGACGTGATGATGCCCAGGCTGGATGGCTTTGGGCTGGTGCGGGCCCTGCGCGCCGACGAGCGCACGCGCGCCATCCCCCTCATCCTGCTCTCCGCGCGGGCGGGCGACGAGTCCACGGTGGAGGGCCTGCGGACCGGCGCGGATGACTACCTGGTGAAGCCCTTCTCCTCGCGCGAGCTCCTGGTGCGGGTGCGCAACCAGTTGGACATGGCCGGCGTGCGCCGGAAGGTGGTCCGCAACGAGTTCGAGAAGGAGGCGCTGCGCGAGTCCGTGCGGGTGCGCGACGAGTTCCTCCGACTGGTGAGCCACGAGCTGCGCACGCCCGTGAGCGCCCTGTCCCTCAACATCCAGGGCCTGAGCCGCGAAGCCCAGGCCGAAGCGTCGCCGGCCATCCTGCGGGGCCGGGCCCGCACGACGGCGAAGCAGCTCCAGCGCCTGTCACGACTCGTGGAACAGCTCCTGGACGTATCGGAGCTGGTCACCGGTCCCCTGGAGCTGTCGCGCCAGGACGTGGACCTGGCGGAGGTGGCGGCCACCGTCGTGGAGCAGTCCCGGGAGAAGGCCGACCGCGCGGAGTGCGTTCTCACCCTGAAGGCGCCCGCTCCAGTGGTGGGAAGCTACGACCGCGCGCGGCTGCACCAGCTGCTCGACAGCCTCGTCGACAACGCGCTCAAGTTCGGGGCGGGCAGGCCCGTGGAGGTGACCGTGGAGCGGGCGGCGGACCATGCGGCCCTGACGGTCCGGGACCACGGCGAGGGCGTCAAGCCGGAGGACCAGGAGCGCATCTTCGGGCGCTTCGAGCGCGCCGTTCCCGCGAACCACCACGGCGGCTTCGGCCTGGGCCTGTGGATCGCCCGACACATCGCGGAGGCGCACGCCGGAAGCATCCGCCTGGAGCCTACCGACGGAGCAGGCGCCACCTTCACGGTGGTGCTCCCCCTGAACGCGACGTGACGCCCTGGCAGGCCATCCCCGGAGCCGACAATCTTTTGCTCCCCATCATCGGTTTGTGAGATGGGGCGGGGATGTTCGACCCCGTCACGCTCGACCAGCTTCGCGCCTTCGTGTCCGTCGTCGAGGAGGGGAGCTTCTCGGCGGCGGCGCGAAAGCTTCGCCGCGTGCAGTCCGCCATCAGCACGTCGATGGCCAACCTGGAAGCCCAGCTGGGCGTGCCGCTCTGGGATCGCTCGACGAAGGTGGCCACGCTGACAGCCCAGGGCCAGGCGGTGCTCGCCTCGACGCGGCGGGTGCTCGCTGAAGTGGACGGGCTGCGGCGGCTCACCACCGGCATGACGATGGGGCTGGAGGCCTCCGTGTCGCTGTGCCTGGATGCCTTCTTCCCCCTCAAGGCGCTCATCGACCTCTGCGCCGCGTTCACCCGGGAGTTCCCCGCGGTCGACCTCCGCGTGGACACGCAGGTCATGTCGGCGGTCTCCGCGCGCGTGCTCGACGGCACGGCCACCCTGGGCGTCGTGAGCCCCGCGGGGCTGGCCCGGGGGCTCGAAGCGCAGGCGCTGTCGCCCATCCGCGTGCTGCCCGTCGTGAGCCCGGGCCATCCGCTCGCGGCCTTCAAGGGTCGCATCGCCAACCGGCACTTCGTCGACGCGATCCAAGTCGTGCTCTCCGACTGCGACGAAGCGGGCATCTCCGACCAGGTCGGACTGTCGCCGCGCACGTGGCGGGTCAGCGACCTCTACACCAAGCATGAGATGCTGCGAGCGGGGCTGGGCTGGGGCAACCTGCCGGAGCACCTCATCCGCGACGACCTGCGCGAGGGCAGGCTGGTGGCCATCCGGCCGATGGCCTGGGGCACCCACGAGAACACGCTCAAGCTGCTGGCCATCTACCGCGGCGACACCGTGTTCGGCCCGGCGCACCGCTGGCTGCTGGAGCAGCTCACCCAGCTCTGCGCGCGCGAAGCCCGCCGCCAGCGGACGGGGTGAATCAAACGCCGTCGTGCACCGGCCGCATGTTGGCGCTCCACAGGGCCCACATGCCCGCGCACATCGCGAGGCTCAGCGGCAGGCTCCAGAGCGCGACGACGGTGGCCGCCAGATACACCGGGAACCCGAGGCGGTAGTGCCACGTCAGCCGGTGCTCCAGCGCGTCCGGGGGCTGCTGCCGCCGGAGCAGGCGCCACAGCAGGTTGTAGGCCACGTTGATGAGCACGAAGAGGCCCGAATAGAGGGCCCCGGCCATGGAGCCCGAGGGCTCCATCAGGTGCGCGGACAGCAGCGCCGTCGTGAACGGCACCAGCGTGGTGAGCAGCATCAGGAACCCGTTCGCGAAGAGCACCGGCGTGTCCACCCGGCGCGCGAACTTGAGGATGCCGTGGTGGTCGATCCACATGATGAGGACGGTGGCGAAGCTCGTCACGAAGGCCAGGTACGTGGGCCACCGGGACGCAAGCTGCCAGAGGAGCGTGTGCGAGTCCTTCGCGGCGTCCGTCAGCTCCGGCTTCAAATCGAGCGCCAGCAGCGTGATGACGACGGCGAAGACGCCATCGCTGAACGCCTCCAGCCTGGCGCTGTCCGTCCTTTCGGCGTCCGACATGGCAGGGCCTCCTACAACCGGCTGCGAACCCACAGCGCCAGCGCCACGGGAGCAAGGAACGACGCGAACCCCAGGTGCTGGACGCCGAACGCACCGCCCAGACACCCCAGCGCGAACGCCAGGATGATGAAGCCCAGCGAGCGGTGCTTGCCGGCGTTCTCCGGCGCGCCTGGAATCACCTTCTCCACGAACCACTGCGTGACGTTGCCGGTCATCACGGTCGTCATCGGCCCCAGCGAGGGCGCCACCCGGTGCATCGCGTTCTGGATGCCCATGGCGATGACCGCGAAGACCACGACGACCTTGTGCGCCGCCGTTCCCTGTACGAACAGGGGCACCGCCGCCGCCGCGCCGAAGGCCACCGCCTGGAGGAGCAGGAGCAGGCGCGCGGACCCCTCCGCCCGACGACGGTGCAGGTGCGTGGCCAGGAAGACGGCCAGGACGAAGATGGGGAAGGTCGACAGCTTGAGCCACTCGTCGGCCTTGGCGTTGCGCGCGAGGTCCGCGGCGAGCACGACGAAGTTGCCGGTGACGTGGGCGCAGAAGATGCCCCCCGCGCCAACGAAGGTGACGGCGTCCGCGTAGCCCGCGACGAACGCGAGCGCGGCGGGAACCCATGCGGACCGGGGAGCGGAAATGGGAGTCATGGGGATGGGCCCGTGGGTCAGTAGGTGAAGGTCGTCCAGGTGCCGAAGAAGTCGACGTCCCGTCCGGTGACCGCCCTCAGCGAGGGCCCGGCGAAGACGTGCGAGTACTCCGCATTGAACATGAGGTGGCGCGTGGCGCGATACCCGAGCGACAGCGAGAGCTGCGCGCCGGTGTAGCGCGCCTGCGAATCCGAAGGCGACACGAGGACGCCCCCCGGCGGCGTGTAGACGGCGTCATCGACGGACTGCCGGAAGAAGAAGACGCTGCCCGCCTCCAGCGTGACGGCATCCAGGTCCACCTGCACGAGCGGATGCACTTCGTACAGGTTCGACGGGTAGATCAGCGGCAGCGCGCTGAAGAAGGTCTGGTTCGGAAACCAGGCATGGAAGGTGGAGACCCGCCCATCGTCGGCGCGCCGGTCACCGCTCAGCGCATCCCCTCGCACGCCCACCCGCACCGGCGCGAAGTGCAATTGCTGCCACAGTCCCCCCGCCAGCCCCCAGGCAAGCACCGGGACATCGCCCACCGTGCCGACCTGGGCGAGCGCGTGCCCGATGTACTCGAAGCCGCCCTCGGTCTCACCGAACACCCGCAGGCCCAGCATGTGGCGCACCTCGCGGCCTTCGACCTCGCCATACGTCACCGAAGGACGGTCGCGCCCCAGGTAGAAGGCGTCGAACGAGAGCTGCTTTCGCGGCAGGACCGCCACGGTCGCGTAGAGGCCCCAGAACCGGTTTCGCCACGCGGGCGCATCATCGAGCACGCCGCGCTGGAGCTGAGGCACCACGCCGCCAAAGCCCTCCACGTTCCAGCCCTCGCCGGTGACGGTGAGGCGGGCGAGGTCGAACGCCTGACGGACATTCGTCCCATCCCGCGTGCTCACCCACCGCGTCGACCCCAGCGACATCTCCTGGCGTCCCACGCGGGCGACGAAGCGGGCCTTCTGGCTCGCGGCGCTCCATTCGACGAAGGCCTGCTGCACGTCGAACAGGTCGCTGCCCGGCGGCTCATCCCGGGCGGGAGCCCCCAGCGCGTAGTATCCGCCCACCTGGACGAAGGCACGCAGGGGCCCCACGTGCGCGTCCACGTGCAACAGGTTGCGGGAGAAGAGGACGCTCTCGGGCAGCGGACCGTCCAGTCCTTCGGTCAGCTCGTAGCGGAGCCGGTGCTGGCCTCCGAAAGAGAGGTACACCTGCTCCCCGAGCGGGACGTATTTGACGCGGTCGAAGGGATCCTCCCCGGGCCGCCGTTGGGGATCCGCCCAGTCCTCCAGGTAGCGGATCGCGGCATACCGCGGCACCTCGCGCGGCTCGGGGACGTCTTCCGCCCGGGCCGCTGGTGACAAGGCCAGCAGCCCGGAGACCCCAAGGAAGCACCCGCTCCGTGAAAGGCTCGGCATCGTCCTTCGCCTAGAACGCCCAGCAGGAGCAGCCCAGGAGGCCCCAGAACGTCGGGTCCTCCGCGACGGGCACCGGCCGCCGCCAGGCCACCTTGCCATGGGCATGCACGCCGCAATCATGCGGCGCGGCGTGCAACGGGGACGCGTCATGCGCCTCCCGGGCCTGCGCGGTGGCCTGCGCATACCCGCCGAAGCTCCGCACGGGAGACCAGTCCGGCATCGCCGGGGGCAGCGGCGGAGCGAAGTCCGAAAAGCCGCCCGTGCCATGCACGACCTTTCCGCCGACCACGGTGAGCACGGACTCCAGCGTTGAAATCGCGTCGGCGGGAACGCTGAAGTAGTCCGCCGACAGCACGGCCAGGTCCGCGAACTGCCCCACGGCGAGCTGCCCCTTCTTGCCCGTCTCCGACGAGAACCAAGTGTTGCGCTCGGTCCACAGCCGCAGCGCGGTCTCCCGGTCGAGCAGCGCGTCCTCGCCGTACAGCGGCGTCCCCGCGACCGTCTTTCCGGTGACGAGCCAGGACAGCGACACCCACGGGTTGTAGGACGCGACGCGCGTGGCGTCCGTGCCGGCGCCCACCGGAACGCCAGCGGCGAGCATGCGGGCGATGGGCGGCGTGTGGGCCGCGGCCGCCGCGCCATAGCGCTCCACGAAGTACTCGCCCTGGTAGGCCATCCGGTGTTGCACGGCGATGCCGCCGCCGAGCGCCGCGATGCGGTCGATGTTGCGCTCGGAGACGGTCTCCGCGTGGTCGAAGAACCAGTGCAGCCCCTGGAAGGGCATGTCGCGGTGGACCTTCTCGAAGACATCCAGGGCGCGCGAGATGCTCTCGTCGTAGGTCGCGTGCAGGCGCCACGGCCAGCGGTTCTCCACCAGCACCCGGACGACCTCTTCCAACTGGCCTTCCATGTCCGCCGGAAGCTCCGGACGCGGCTCGCGGAAGTCCTCGAAGTCCGCGGCGGAGAAGACCAGCATCTCCCCGGCGCCGTTGTGGCGGAAGTGGTCGTCGCCCTGCCCCGGCTGGACCTGCTTCGTCCACGCGCGGAAGTCGGCGGCCTCCTCGCCCTTGTGCTGGGTGAAGAGGTTGTAGGCGATGCGCAGCGTGAGTTCGCCCGCGTCCGCCAGCTTCTGCACGACGGCGTAGTCGTCAGGGTAGTTCTGGAAGCCACCGCCCGCGTCGATGACGCCGGTGATGCCCAGCCGGTTCAGCTCGCGCATGAAGTGGCGCGTCGAGTTCTCCTGATACTCCTGGGGCAGCTTCGGCCCCTTCGCCAGCGTCGCGTAGAGCAGCTGCGCGTTGGGCTTCGCGAGCAGGAGCCCCGTGGGATTCCCGTGCCGGTCGCGCTGGATTTCGCCGCCCGGCGGGTTCGGCGTGTCCTTGGTGTAGCCACACGCACGCAGCGCCGCCCCGTTGAGCAGCGCGCGGTCGTAGAGGTGGAGGATGAAGACCGGCGTCTCCGGCGCGACGGCGTTCAGCTCCTCGAGCGTCGGCAGGCGCCGCTCGACGAACTGGAGCTCGGTGAAGCCGCCCACCACCCGCACCCACTGCGGCGCGGGGGTGACGGCCACCTGCTTGCGCAACATGCGCATCGCATCCGCGAGCGACCGGACCCCGTCCCAACGCAGCTCCAGGTTGTAGTTGAGCCCGCCCCGAATCACATGGGTGTGGCTGTCGATGAGGCCGGGCACGACCCGGCGGCCCCCCACGTCGATGACCCGGGTGTCCGGGCCCCGCGTCTTGAGGATGTCGCTCGCCGCCCCCACCGCGGAGAACCGGCCGTCCGTGATGGCGACGGCCTCGGCCTCCGGGGCGCCAGGGAGCAACGTGGTGAACCGGCCGTGGTGCAGGATGAGGTCCGGGGGCATGCGGCGAATCCCTTCAGGGGTTGGAGCTTGGGGGTGGAGCATCCCCCGGGGC
>NZ_RAWD01000287.1:0-12096 GCF_003612065.1 Corallococcus sp. CA047B | reverse complement strand
CCCCCGAGCGACCTCGGGAGGGATGGGGCTTCCCCGGTGCCTCCGCCCGCGGCTGCCTCCGGTGGCGTGGCGCTGGGCCGCATGTCCGTTCGCGCCCCCGCGCCGGCCGCCGCCCCCGCGCCGGCTGCGGCGGTGACGCACGCGAACTGCCGCTCGTGCGGCAAGGCGCTGGCGGACCCGTTCGACCAGGCCCTGGGCGTCTGTGACGACTGCCGGCAGAAGGATCCGGTGGGCGCGTCCGAGGCCTCGGTGGTGGTGGCGCCCCAGGAGTCGGCAGCATCCTCCAGGGGCGGCGACCTGGAACTGCCGATGCTCAGCAACCTGGACGCCTCGGCCGCGTCGTCGGGCGGAGACCTGGACCTCGCGGGAGGCTCCCAGGCGTCGGGGGAGGACCTGCGCGTCGCGGGCGCCACGGCGCTGTCGCCGGATGCGCGCATCAGCTCGGTGAAGCCCGCGCGGACCTCGCACATTACGGCCGCGCCGGTCCGGACCGCGCAGCGCGCGGGCTCCGGAGGCGGGTTCCGTCCCGTCGTCGTGGGCCTGCTCGTGGTGGTGCTGCTCGGGGGCGGTGGGGCGGCGGGATACTTCCTGCTCTACAAGCCCCATCAGGAAGAGGCCGCCCGTGCCGCCCTTCCGGCTGCTCCCGCCGCCGTGCCCCAGGTGGTGCTGGCCGCGGTGAGCAGCTGGAAGCTCCAGTTCCTGGAGCTGATCGGCACCAGCGCGGAGCACCTCGCGGCGGGTCAACAGCAGCTCGCGAAGGACCAGCGCGTCGCGTACGCGGAGGCCGAGGAGTCCTTCCAGCAGGCGCTGCTCCTGGACCCGCGCAGCACCGACGCCATCGTCGGCTACGTGCAGGCGCTGGCGCTCGGACGCGGTCCGGGCATGGACGACACCTCCTTCCAGGAAGCGCGCGCCCTCATCCAGGCCGCCGAGGACATGGCCGGCAAGACGCCCGCGCTGCTCGTCGCGCACGCGAACCTGCTGCTGGCCCGCGCTCGCGTGGCGGGCAACCTGGAGGAGGCGACCACGTTGGCGAAGGCGGTGCTGGCGCAGCCCACGGCGCCCGACGCGCACAAGGCGGAGGCGCACCTGGTGCTGGGCCGTGCCCAGGTGGCCACCTCGCGCGAGCTGGCCAACAAGGAGTTCGACGAAGCCCGCCAGCTGGCGCCGGGCCTCAAGCGCGTGGACTACTACAGCGCGCTCGCCCACGAGCAGGCCGGACAGTACGGGCTGGCGCTCAAGATGCTGGGCCGCCGGCTGGAGTTGGATCCGCAGGACTGGGACAGCCTGGAGGCGTCCGCCCGCATCTACGTGGAGGTCGGGGAGACGGGGCGCGCGCGCAAGCTGTACGAGGACCGCGTGAAGGCGAACGCGGGGGACGTGCGTGCGTCGCTCGCGCTGGCCGTGCTGCGCTACCAGGCGGAAGGCGATGTGGCCCTCGCGGTGCGTGAGCTGCGGGCCCTGGCGAAGAACGTGTCCCGCTATGGGGCTCGGGATGCGTCCGAAATCTGGGGACACCTGGCCGCCGCGGAGCGCACCGCGGGCAACGCCGCCGGCGCGGTGAAGGCCGCGGACGAGGCCCTGAAGCTGGTGAAGGACCTTCCGGAGGCCCACCTGCAGTTGTTCCTGGTGGCGCTCGCGCGCAAGGACGCCGCGAAGGCCCGTGAACACCTGAAGGGCTTCCAGGGCCGGCTGGAGGACTCCGCGCTGGAGCAGGTGCTGGAGGGCCGGGTGCTGCTGCTGGAGCAGAATCCGGCTTCAGCGCAGGAGCACTTCCTCAAGGCGGGGACGCTGGATGATCGCCGTCTGGACTCGCAGCTGCTCGCGGGCGTGGCGGTGGCCAGCGCGAAGCAGCGCGAGGAGTCCTTCCGCCTGTTCTTCGGCGTGCTGGAGGCGCGCAAGTGGGACCCGATGCGGCTTGCGCCCCGCCCCGCGCTGACGCGCTTCTGGCTGCGGCCCAACGACACGCTGGTCGGGGTGGAGGGCGTGGTGCAGGCGCTGAGCACGCGCCCGGACGACGTGCAGCCAGTGCTCTACGAGGGGCTCGTGCGCTACTACCAGGGCGACCTGCAGGGTGCGGATCGCCAGTTCCGCGCGGTGGTGGAGACGGGCGTGAACAACGGCGGCGCGCTGGCGTACCGGGCCCTCATCGCGCTGGACGCGAAGTCCGCGCAGGCGCTCCCGCTGGCGGAGAAGGCGGTGGCCCTGGAGCGCAGCCTGCCCATCGCGCGCCTGTCGCTGGGGCTCGCGCAGGCGGTGGGGGACGTGGAGCTGGCGAAGCGCACGGTGCGCTCCGTGTTGGAAGTCTCCCCGACGATGCTTTCGGCGCAGACCCACCTGGCGGCGCTGGAAGTGGCGGCTCAGCCGGACGTGGCGCGCGCGATGCTGCTGAAGGTGGTGGGACTGGATCCCGCCTACTTCCCGGCCAAGAAGCTGCTGTTCAAGCTGGACGAGCGAGGTTGACGTGAAGGTCCTGTTGCTGGGGTCGGGCGGCCGCGAGCACGCGCTCGCGTGGAAGCTGGCCCAGAGTCCCCGCCTCTCGCGGCTCTTGTGTGGTCCGGGCAATCCCGGCACGGCGAAGTGCGGCACCAACGTGGCCCTGCAGGCGGACTCGCCGGAGGCCGTCGTCTCGCTGGCGCGCCGCGAGGGCGTGGACCTGGTGGTGGTGGGCCCGGAGGCGCCGCTGGTCGCGGGCGTCGCGGACGCACTGGCGCAGGTGGACATCCCGTGCTTCGGCCCCGTGGCCGCGGCCGCGCGCATCGAGGGCTCCAAGGCCTTCGCCAAGGAGGTCATGGCGGAGGCGGGCGTGCCCACCGCGGCCTTCAAGGTCTTCACCGACGCGGCCCAGGCGGAGGCGTACGCCGTCCAGCAGGGCCGCATCGTGGTGAAGGCGGACGGGCTGGCGGCTGGCAAGGGCGTCATCGTCGCGCCGGATGCGCAGGCCGCGCGCGAGGCGGTGCGCGCGGTGGCGGCGATGGGCCAGGCCGGCCAGCAGATGGTGCTGGAGGAGCTGCTGGAGGGCGAGGAGGTCTCGCTGATGGCCCTGTGCGACGGCGAGCGCTACGTGCTCCTGCCGCTGTCGCAGGACCACAAGCGCGTGGGCGAGGGCGACACGGGCCCGAACACCGGCGGCATGGGCGCGTACTGCCCGGCGCCGTTCCTCACCGCCGAACAGCTGGCCCAGGTGGGGGAGCAGGTCATCGCGCCCACGCTGGCCGTCCTGCGCAAGCGGGGCACGCCGCTGCGAGGGGTGCTGTACGCGGGGCTGATGCTCACGGCCACGGGCCCGAAGGTGCTGGAGTTCAACGCGCGCTTCGGGGACCCGGAGACGCAGGTCCTGATGATGCAGTTGGATGAGGACCTGCTGCCGCTGCTGGACGCCTGCGCGAGGGGCACGCTGGAGCCCCGGACGCTGGCGCAGAACCAGGGCTCTTCGGTGGGCGTGGTGCTGGCGGCGGAGGGCTATCCGGAGACGCCGAAGAAGGGCCAGCGCATCGAGGGCCTGGAGGCGGTGCCGTTCAACGCGCCGGTGTTCCTGGCGGGCGTGGCGAAGCAGGACGGCGCGCTGGTGACGGCGGGCGGGCGCGTGCTGACGGTGTGCGCGCGCGGCGAGGACCTGGCGAAGGCGCGCGAGCGGGCCCTGGCGTCGGCGGAACTGGTGCGCTTCGAAGGCAAGCACTTCCGCCGGGACATTGGCGCGCGAGGGCTTCGGACGCGGCCGTGAAGCTGCTGGCGCGCTACCTGCTCAAGGAGCTGCTCGTCCCCCTGGGTGTGTGGGTGGCGTTCATGTTCCTGCTGCTGTTCGTCATGCAGTTCCTGCGGGGCACGGACGTGCTGCTGGGCTCGGCGGTGACGCTGAGCGACCTGGGCCGGCTCATCGCGTACCTGGCGCCGCACTTCCTGGTGATGGCGCTGCCCATCGCGTTCCTGCTGGCCATCCTGCTGGGCCTGGGACGGCTGGGGGAGGACCGGGAGCTGACGTCGCTGCAGGCCCTGGGCATCAGCCCGCTCCAGTTGCTCGCGGCGCCGCTGGGCGTGGGGCTCGCGCTGAGCGCGTTCATGGTGCTGCTCACGTCCACGGTGGAGCCCTGGGGGCTCACGGGCGTGAAGGAGCTGGTGGGCGAGGTCATCCAGAAGAACGTCGCGGGCGACGTGAAGTCCGGCGTCTTCTACGAGGACCTGAGCGACCTCACGCTGTACGCGCAGAAGGTGGCGCCCAACGGGGGCGGGTGGACGAACGTGCTGTTGCATGACGACCGCGACCCGAGTTCGCCGTTGCTGGTGCTGGCGCACCGGGGCCGGGTGGGCACGTCGGAGCGCGGCGAGGCGCTGACCATCGAATTGCAGGAGGGCGAGGTGCACCGCGCCAACCGCTCCTCGGTGGACGCAAGCGTCGTCTCCTTCGAGAAGGCGCAGATCAACGTGGGGCTCGGCGGTTCGCTGTCGCGGCGCAACCGGTTCCGTTCGCCCAAGGAGGAGCTGACGCCGGTGGAGCTGCTGGCGGCGGCGAAGGACGCGGAGGAGCGCAAGGACGACCCCCGTCCGTTCCTGATGGCGCTGCACAGCCGGCTGGGCAACGCGGTGGCGCCGGTGGCGTTCGCGCTGCTGGCCACGCCGCTGGCCATCGGCCGCAAGCAGGCGGGCCGCGCCTGGGGATACCTGCTGACGCTGGGCGGCTACGTCCTCTACTACCTGCTCAGCCGCGCGTTCGAGCAGATGGGCCAGAAGGGCCAGCTTCCGGTGCTCGTCGCGGGGCAGCTCGCCAACGTGCTGTTCATGGTGGTGGGCGCGGTGGCGCTGTACCGGGTGACGCGCTCGGGAACGGTGCGATGAGGGGCATGCTGTTCGGCTACGTGGTGCGCGCGTACGTGCGCTACACGCTGGGCATCCTGGCGGGTGTGGTGGCGGTGTTCCTGGTGGTGGACTTCGTGGACCGCGCGAAGGCCTATGGGGGCGAGGGCTGGGTGTGGGACGTGCTCAAGCTCTACGGCTACAAGGCGCTGGTGACGGTGCAGCAGTTGGGGCCGGCGGCGCTGCTGCTGGCGGCGGGCACCACGGTGTCGGCGCTGCGCAAGAAGGGCGAGGTGACGGCGCTCCGGGCGCTCACCTTCGGCCCCGCGGCGCTCTACCTGCCGATTGGCCTGTGCGCGCTGGTGGCGTGCCTGGGCCTGGTGCTCTTCGATGAGACGGTGGCAGCGAGGGCGGGCCGGCGCGTGGATGAAATCACCACGCAGCGCTTCAACCGGTGGGGCGACTGGCGCCTCTACTACACGCCGAAGCAGTGGTTCCGGCGGGGCGACAACATCTTCTTCCTGCGGGGCGGCGACGCGCAGGAGGGCTTCGAGAACGTCTCCATCTTCACGCTGACGCCGGAGTTCAAGCTGCGGCGGCGCGTGGACGCGGGGCGGATGCGCTCGCTGGAGGGCAACCGCTGGGAGCTGACGGACGTGGTGGAGCGCACCTTCACCGACGACGGGCGCACGACGGTGCAGCAGCAGCCGAGCGCCGAGTACGAGCTGGGCGTGGGGGCGACGACGTTCCGCATCCGTCCGGGCCGGCCGGAGCAGATGCGCCTGGGGGAACTGCGGGAGCAGATCGCCGCGCGCGCGGAGGTGGGGCTGGCGACGCGGGGCTTCCAGCTCGCGTGGCACAACCGCTTCGCGTACGCGCTGGCGGGACTGCCCGCGGCTTTGCTTGCGGTGGGGCTCGCGCTGCGCACGAACCGGCGGGGACACCTGACGGCGGCCGTGGTGGAGGGCCTGCTCATCGCGGTGGCCATGTGGGGCCTGATGGTGGTGTCGCGCACGCTCGTGCTCACCGAACGGCTGGAGCCCGCCGTGGCGGCCTGGATGCCGACGACGCTGTTGACGATTGCCGCGGGCGCGCTGTGGCTGCGCCGAGAGGGCTTGCTGCACCTGCCGAGGAGGAGGAAGGCGGCGAGGTAGCAGGGCGCATCCTGGTGGAACTCAGCCGCGCAGGAGCCGGCGCGTGTGCCGGGCGAGCTGCCCCTCCTCATCGCTGGGAATCACCCGGACCGGACACGCGGACGTCTGGGTGGAGATGACCTCCGAGCCCTCGTCATTGCGACGCGCATCGAGCGTGATGCCCAGGTGTCCCAGCGTCGCGCAGACTCGCTGACGCACGGGCGCGCTGTTCTCCCCGATGCCCCCCGTGAACACGAGCAGGTCCAGTCCGCCAAGCACCGCCGCGTAGGCCCCCACCGTCTTGGCGATGCTCCGGGCGAAGACGTCCACCGCGAGCGCCGCCGCCGCGTCCCCGGCCGCCGCGTCGCGCGTGAGGGCCTGCATGTCGCTGGTCCCCTCCGACAGTCCCCGGAGCCCGGCCTCGTGGTTCACCATCGCCTCAAGCCCCTCCGCGTCCAGCCCGCCCGTCCGCAGCAGGTACACGAGCACGCCCGGATCCAGGTCGCCCGTGCGGGTGCCCATGGGAATGCCACCCGTGGGCGTGAAGCCCATCGACGTATCGACGGAGCGTCCCTGTTCAAGCGCCACGAGGCTCGCGCCATTGCCCAGGTGGGCCACCACCGTGCGCGCGGGGAGCACGGGGGCCAGCCGCGCGACGATGGACTCATACGACAGGCCATGGAACCCATACCGCTGCACGCCCTGGTCGCGAACGGCCCGGGGCAGGGGCAGCGTCGACGCGACCGGGGGCAGGGTGGCGTGGAAGGCCGTGTCGAAGCAGGCGAACTGCGGCACGCCGGGGTAGCGCGCCTGCGCGGCCCGGATGAGCGCGAGCGCCGGAGGGATGTGCAGCGGCGCGAAGTGCGTGGCGTCCTCCAGCGTCTTCAACACCTCCGGCGTCAGCACCTGATGCTTGCGCAGCCTGGGACCGCCGTGCACCACCCGGTGCCCGATGGCGAGCGGCTTCTCCGCGCCCACCTCCTCCAGGTGTCGCACGGCCTCGCGAAACGCGTCCTCCTGCGACGGATGCCGCACGTCCACGGCGCGCACCTGCTGGCCCCGTCCATCCTTCAGGACGAGCCGGCCCTGCTCCGCGCCGATGTGGCTCGCGCTGCCCTTGAACCGCACGGTCTCCTGGCCCGAGTGCTCGACGTAGAGCCCGAACTTCAGCGACGACGAGCCACTGTTGATGACCAGCACCGCGCCGGAGTCACTCATCGCGCGGTCCACTTCCAGTCGCGGACCTCGGGCATGTCCTCGCCGTGTTCCGACACGTAGAGCTTGTGCTGCTGGCGCACCTCGGAGAAGCGCTGCTCCGCGTCGTCCAGCCGGTGGAGCGCGGCGGGCGAGTGCCGGATGGCGGCCAGCGCCAGCGTGAAGCGATCCATGTCGTTGAGCACGGTCATGTCGAAGGGTGTGGTCGTCGTGCCCTCCTCCTTGTAGCCGTGCACGTGGATGTTGGCGTGGTTGGTCCGGTTGTACGTGAGCTTGTGCACCAGCGTCGGGTAGCCGTGGAACGCGAAGATGACGGGCTTGTTCGTGGTGAACAGGCGGTTGAAGTCCTCCTCGTTCAGGCCGTGCGGGTGGCTGCTCACCGGCGCGAGCGTGAAGACATCCACCACGTTGACGACGCGCACCTTCAGCTCCGGCGCCCACACGCGCAGCAGCGTCACCGCCGCCATCGTCTCCAGGGTGGGCACGTCGCCCGCGCAGGCCATCACCACGTCGGGGTCACCGTCGTCGTTGCCGGCCCACTCCCACGTGCCGATGCCCGCCGAGCAGTGGCGCACGGCGCTCTCCATGTCCATCCACACGGGCGCCAGTTGCTTGCCCGCGATGATGAGGTTCACGTAGTTCTTCGAGCGCAGGCAGTGGTCCGTCACGGACAGCAGCGTGTTCGCGTCCGGTGGCAGGTAGATGCGCACCGTGTCCGCCTTCTTGTTGGCCACGTGGTCGATGAAGCCCGGGTCCTGGTGGGAGAACCCGTTGTGGTCCTGTCGCCACACGTGCGAGCTGAGCAGGTAGTTCAGCGACGCGATGGGCTTGCGCCAGGGCAGCTCCTTCGCGGATTTGATCCACTTGGCGTGCTGGTTGAACATCGAATCGATGATGTGGATGAACGCCTCGTAGCAACTGAAGAGGCCGTGGCGTCCGGTGAGCAGGTAGCCCTCCAGCCACCCCTGGCAGAGGTGTTCGCTCAGCACCTCCATCACGCGTCCGTCGGCGGAGAGGTTCTCGTCCGTGGGCTCCTGCTTCGCGTCCCAGGCCTTGCCGCTGACCTTGTAGACATCCTGGAGCCGGTTGGAGGCGTTCTCGTCCGGCGCGAACATGCGGAAGTTGCGGGCGTCCAGGTTGTTGCGCATCACGTCCCGCAGGTAGCCGCCCAGGACACGCGTGGCGCTGACCTCCTTGGAGCCGGGCGTGCCCGGGTCGATGGCGTAGTCGCGGAAGCCCGGCAGCACGAGCGGGACGAGCAGTTGCCCACCGTTGGCGTGGACGTTGACGCCCATGCGCAGCCGGCCCTTGGGCGCGATGTCCGCCAGCTCCTCGCGGAAGGTGCCGTTGGCGTCGAAGAGTTCGCGGGGCCGGTAGCTGTGGAGCCACGCTTCGAGGATCTTCAGGTGCTCGGGGTTGGTGCGCACCTCCTCCAGCGGGACCTGGTGGGAGCGCCAGGTGCCTTCCACCGGCTTGCCGTCCACTTCACGCGGTCCGGTCCACCCCTTGGGGGTGCGCAGCACGAGCATGGGCCAGCGGGGGCGGGTGGGGTCGTTGTTCTCCCGCGCGTGACGCTGGATGCGCAGGATTTCGGCGTGGAGCAGGTCGAGGACCGCCGCCATCTCCTGGTGCATCGTCTTCGGGTCGTCGCCCTCCAGGAAGAAGGGCTGGTAGCCGTAGCCCCGGAAGAGGGCCTCCAGCTCGTCCGCGTCGATGCGCGCCAGCACCGTGGGGTTGGCGATCTTGTACCCGTTGAGGTGCAGGATGGGCAGCACCGCGCCGTCGGTGATGGGATTGATGAACTTGTTGGAATGCCAGCTCGCGGCGAGCGCGCCCGTCTCCGCCTCGCCGTCCCCGACGACGCAGGGGACGATGAGGTCCGGGTTGTCGAAGACAGCGCCGTAGGCGTGGAGCAGGGAATAGCCCAGCTCTCCGCCCTCGCTGATGGAGCCGGGGACCTCGGGCGAGTCGTGGCTGGGGACGCCGTAGGGCCAGGAGAACTGGCGGAACAGGCGCTTCATGCCGTCGCGGTTGCGCTCGATGTTGGGATACAGCTCCGTGTAGGAGCCTTCGAGGTACGTGTTGGCGATGATGCCGGGCGCGCCGTGGCCGGGGCCAATCAGATACATCATGTTGGCCCGGTGCCGCCGGATGATGCGGTTCAGGTGCACATAGATGAAGTTGAGGCCGGGCGTGGTGCCGAAGTGTCCGAGCAGCCGGGGCTTGATGTCCTCCACCGCGAGGGGACGCTCCAGGAGCGGGTTGTCCTTCAGGTAGATCTGCCCGATGGAGAGGTAGTTCGCCGCGCGCCAGTAGGCGTCGATCTTCTCCAGTTCGGCTTCACTCAGCGGACCCGGCATCGGTGTCATCCCCCGCGGAACAAGGCTCTCCGCGCCCCGCAGGGTACCAGACTCCGGCCTTTCCCTATCTTGAAATGCGCATGGCGTGGCACTCCGTGCGGGGCGGCCTTCTGAACGCGAGGACTGGCGGAGCAATGACAGTCGCGTGACGTGACGTCGGGGTCCGGGGCCTCAGTGGGTCGCGGTGACGTCGGACATGTTCACCGGTGTGGTGACGCGCTTCACCTTCGGGAAGAACAGTCCGGCGGAGAACGCGGCGACGGCCGCCGCGCACATGATCCAGAAGTTGATGGAGAGGCCCGTGCCCAGCGCTCCGCTGAGCGTCTCCAGGATGGCGGGAGGCAGGCCGCGTCCGTGCTCGGGCCCGAGCAGCTCGTTGGCCGCGCTCACCGGCACCCGGGGATCCTTCATCAGATGTGTCACCAGCACGCCGCCCATCAACCCCACGCCCAGCGCCCCACCGATGGTGCGGAAGAACATGTTGCTGGCGGTGGCCACGCCGCGCAGCTCCCAGCCGACGCTCGTCTGGACCGCGATGAGCAGCGCGGTGGACGTGAAGCCCAGGCCGATGCCGAACAGCCCCATGGCAATCTCAGGCACCAGCAGCGACGCCCCCGGCTTGAGCAGCAGCGCCATCAGCCCCGTGCCGACCACGGACAGACCCAGTCCCCCGATGATGAGCGGCCGGAAGCCGGTGCGAAGCATCAGCTTGCCGGCGACGAGGCTCGCCAGCGGCCAGCCGACGATCATCGGGGTGATCATCCCGCCCGCCATGGTGGCCGAGCCGCCCAGCACGCCCTGCACGTACAGCGGGACGTAGGTGGTGGCGCCGAACATGGCGGCGGAGAACAGCGCGCCCGCCGTGGAGGAGATGGCGATGGCGGGGATCTTGAAGATGGTCATCGGGATGACGGGCTCGGCGGCGCGCAACTCCACGAACACGAACGCGCCCAGGAGCACGACGGCGGCGGGCAGGGCGAGCAGCGTGCGGCCGGTTCCCTGCACGCCGAACAACAGGGCCACGACGCCCGCGGACAGGAGCGCCGCGCCCGCGTAGTCGAGCCGGGCGGCCGCCTTTCGCTTCAGCTCCTCCTGGAAGAAGAGGACGAGCAGCCCCATGACGACCACGCCGATGGGGATGTTGATGAAGAAGACCCAGTGCCAGGTGAGGTACTTCACGATGAGGCCCCCGGTGAGCGGCCCCGCGAGTCCGGCGATGCCCCACACGGCGCTGAACGCCCCCTGCACCTTCGCGCGCTGCTCCAGCGTGTAGATGTCCCCGATGATGGTGAGCGCGATGGGCTGCATGGCCCCGGCGCCCAGTCCCTGGAGGACCCGGAACGCGATGAGCATGTCCATCGACGTGGACAGGCCGCTGGCGATGGAGCCCACCAGGAACAGACCGGTGCCGAAGAGCAGCACGGGCTTGCGGCCGTAGAGGTCCGCGAGCTTCCCGTAGATGGGCACGGTGATGGTGGACGACAGCATGTACGCGGTGAAGACCCACGCGTAGCTCTGGATGCCGCCCAGGTCGCTGACCACCGTGGGCATGGCGGTGGAGACGACGGTCATCTCCAGCGCGGCCATGAAGAGGCACAGCGCCAGGGCGAGGGTGGTGAACGGTCGGTGGGTGGTGCGCATGGCGGGAGGTTCGGACCCGGGCAAAAGGGTCCTGAGTAACGGGTGCCCGTCCGCGTCGCCAGGGTCAAGCGCGCCGGCGCGATTCATGAGGCCCGCGCCCCGGATTCCAGGGCCTGTCCGGGAGGAGGGGAAGCTCGGCGGTGGGTGAGGTAGGGTCCGGCCGCCTCGCGATGCCGGGGCGCACGAATGAGCACGGACTCTCGGACGGTCGAAGGTGGGCGCTGGAGGACCGCGGTCACCGCGGTGCTGGGGCTCTACGCGGTGGGGCTGGTGCTGGCGGAGGCGGTGCTCCAGGCGGGCGCCATCCTGGCCACGGCGCTGGCTCTGGCGCTGGCGGTGACGAAGCGGCTGCGGCTGGAGAAGGACGTGCGGGCGTTCGTGGTGGCGAGCGTCGCGCTGTGCGGGTGGCAACTGCTGTCTCCGGCGCTGGCGCTCGTGACGGGGGCTGCGGCGAAGTGGCCCCGGGGCGCGAGGTACGGGCAGGCGCTGGACACGGTGGCGGCGGCGGCGGTGGCCTGCATCGGGACGCTGGGGGTGCCGTGGCTGCTGCTGGGCGGCCTCATCGCGGGAGGGTGGTTGCTGGCGGCGGGGCTGGGCTTCTTCCAGCACCGGGTGCGCTGGCCGTGGGAGCCGCCCGCGTTCCTGAAGCTCAACCTGTCGCGCCTGCATGAGAACTTCGGCACGGAGGAATCCCCCCGGTTCGCGGCGGGAGGCTTCTTCTTCCACCGGCTGCGGTTCGCGCACGGGGCCATCGCGGTGCTGGGGCCGGCGCTGGCGGTGCTCGGGCGCTCGCGGGTGACGCGGCAGCGGGTGGTGGCTGGGGCGGTGGTGCTGGGGATCCTGCTGTCCATCTACGGCGCGTTCGCGAGGGCCGCGCTGGGAGCGGCGCTGGGCGTGTGCGTGCTGGCCCTGTTGCTGCTGCTGCGAGGGACGGCCCGGAAGGCGGGGCTCGGGGT
>NZ_RAWD01000286.1:0-12129 GCF_003612065.1 Corallococcus sp. CA047B | reverse complement strand
CGCCTCGGAATCCACCTGCTGCTGTTGCCCAAGCAGCGCTCAGAACTCAACTGCATGGATCATCTGTGGCGCCCCCTGAAGCAACGCGTTTCCGCCAACCGTCAGTACCCCACGGTCGAGCAGCACGTCGGCGCCGCCATCCGCTGGGTGCTGGGCCTTTCTGCCCAGGACGCCCTCCGCAAGGCGGGCTGCCTCGCCGAGGGCTTCTGGCTACGCGATTTGTTAGAGAACTTCTGGCGACCTACTTAGCGCGCTGTTCACGGTCAGGAGGACCCGAAAGTCAGAGGGCGGTGAGCAGGCCAACGCATGTGCATCCTCCAGCAGCTCCGCCAACGATTGGAGCTGACTGGCATGCAGGAGCCGATACTTGAGCCACCGGTGGAGGAAATCCGGACTGAACCCCGCATCGAGAAGATGTGAAGCGACGGCGCGGGCGAGTCGCTCCGGTTTGACCGGCATACCGAGCGCGATCCGCTGGGCCCAACGGGACAGGTACGCGGCGTCGATCTGCTCGGTGAGTCGAATCACCGCGGGCAGCTCTCCTGAGCGGTGTTTCAACGGCGAGCCCAGCAGTCGCTGCAGCAGGCTTCGAGACGGTGGCGCGATGCCTTCGTCCTGACCCAGTGCCTTGGACAATTCGTTCGCCAACCACTCGACAGCCTTCTCCGAGAGGATGCCTGCGGGAACGGCATCCACCGCCTCCAGGAGTTCCCGGAGACTGAGCACGGTCCCGACCTCCCACAGCCCCCGAAACCATCCTGTCTGGGCCGCGAAGAATTCGAGGAGACGTGCCGCGACCCGTTGGGAGGTGTCCTTGCTTTCGAGCATTGAGCGCCCTATTTTGTGAGCAGGTCGCTTGACCGCCCTCTATACGGAGGCCGTCCCATGAGGGAGCAGCAACCCCTCTGGTTTCGGCCTCCATTTTTTTGTCTGTGTGCAGGGCGCATGCCTGGGCCCCTCCCCGAGGGGCCTCGCGCCGACGAAGCACACCGAACCTGGGGGCAGTCCACTTCCGGGACCCCACCCCTCTCCGGGACAGGAAAATTCGCCCCGTACGACCCGAGTCCCGGGGTCATCGCGTATCTCCTTTTCAGAAGGGCCAGGAGGGCCGGGCACGGGGCCCGGCCGGGCCCGCGCAACGCCACGGAGCTTCCGCGTGCTGCCAGGAAACGAGCGGTCAGTCTTGGAGGCCTTCCGCCGGGGGGACACCCCCGTGCTCACCCAGGTCTACCGCGCCTATTCGTCGGAGGTGCTGCGCTACCTGTCGCGCCGCTTCTCCGTGCACTCGGAGACGGGCATGCGGTCGGTGTCGCTCACCCCGCTGGACCTGGACGCGGCCCACCAGGAGACCTTCGTGCGGGCCTTCCGCCCCCACATGCGCCAGGCCTACGACGGGGTGCGCCCCTACCTGGGCTTCCTGCTCACCGTGGCCCGCTCCACCGCCATCGACCTGATGCGCGCCTCCGGCCGGGTCGCCCGGGAGGCCATCCCCCTGGAGGACGCGCCGGAGCTGGTGCACGCCCCCGACGACGGCCGCAGCCCGGAGGAGGAAGCCCTGAGCTCCGAGGTCCGCTCCCTGGTGCGCCGCTTCCTGGACGCCCTGCCCGCCGAAGGCCGCGCCCTGGCCCAGTTGCGCTTCATGGACGGCCTGTCCCAGGAGTCCGCCGCCGACCAGCTGAAGCTCACCCGCGGCGAGGTGCGCGTGCGCGAACGGAGGTTGCGGGTGCAGTTCACCGAACACCTGAAGGACTCGGGCTGGTTGGACAGTGACGTCGCACCGGGACGCCTGGAGCTGGGCGCCCTGCTGGCCACCCTGGCCCTGTGCGCCATCCGATTCGGGAGCCTCCCATGAAGTGGTACGAACGCCATGTGGACGCGGGACTGACGCGCTGGTCCCTGGGGGAGCTGTCCGCCCCCGAATCCTCGCGCCTGCTGCGCCACGCCCACGCCTGCAACCGCTGCGGCACCCGCTACAACAAGTGGGCCCGCGCCCACCGCGCCCTCGAATCCGGCAACACGGACACGCCCACCTCCATCGAACTGGAGACGCTCACCGTCGCGGGCCTGGAGGCCGCCCTGTCCGCCGCCGCCCCCGCCGACGCCGTCCAGGCCCGCTGGCCCACGTTGGCGGTGCTGGGCGCCACGCTCGCGGCCCTGTTCCTCGCCGTCGTGGTGACGCCCTCCTCCGGCCCCACCGGCATCGCGCCCACCGAACCCGAGTGGAGCCCCCGGGGCGTCGTCCACGACCCCGTCACGCCCAGCACGCCCCTGGCGCAGCCCGTCCTGCGCATCTTCTGCGCCGTCCCCGGCCAGTCGCTGCGCGAGCTGAAGGCCGGGACGGCCTGCGCGCCGGGGGCCACGCTGGCCTTCGCCGCCAGCGCCCGTCCGCCCTACACGCACGTCGCGGTGCGGGTGCGCGTCGGTGGGAAGGAAGAGCTCAACGGGCCCTTCCCCCTGAGCGGCAAGGCCGGCGAGGAGCGTCCCCTGGAGCTGACGTTCGCCCTGCCCGCGACGTCCGATATGGCCGAGGTCACCGCCTCGTTCTCCGAACACCCGGACGCCACCCTGGCGGCCCTGCGTGGCGGAACGACGGAGGGGGTGGTGGTGCTCAGGCAGGAGGTCCGGGTAGAGGAAGGTCCATGAAGAAGCTGGAGATGCTCCTGGGTGCGGCCCTGCTGATGGCGGCTCCGGAGGCATTGGCGGAGACGGTGCGGCGGGCGCTCGTCATCGCCCACAACGGCAGCGACGACCCCGCCCTGGCGCCCCTGCGCTACGCGGACGACGACGGCGTGCTGTGGGCGGAGACGCTCAAGCGCCTGGGCGTGGAGACCACCCTGCTGGTGGATCCGGACGAGGCCACGCGGCTGTCCGGCAGCCTGGTGCTGAAGTCCGCCCAGGCCCCCACGCGCGCGGCGGTGGAGCAGGTGGTGAAGAAGCTCCAGGCGTCGTCGCTGGCGGACCGCGCGGCGGGACGCCAGACGGACGTGCTCATCGTCTACGTGGGCCACGGCAACACGGACGACGCCGGCCGGTCCTACTTCACGCTCGCCGACGCGCGCCTGGACCGGACCAGCCTCTATTCGGAATTGGTGGATCCGCTGGGCGCGGACTACGTGCACGTCATCGCGGACGCGTGCCGCGCGTCGGGCGTGGTGGGCCGCCGGGGGGGAAAACCGGACGCGGCGGTGCTGGCGGAGCTGCGCGGGGTGCTCGCGCGCGAGCAGCTGGCGTCGCGGCCCAACGTGGGCGCCCTCTTCGCGGAGAGCGACGACGGGGAGACGCACGAGTGGTCGCGCATCCGCGCCGGCGTCTTCAGCCACGTGGCGCGCTCCGGCCTGCTGGGCGGCGCGGACATCAACGGCGACGGACAGGTGGAGTACAGCGAGCTGGCCGCCTTCGTGGCCGCGTCGCTGCACGGCGTGAAGGGCCTGCCCGCGCGGCTGTCGGTGAACGCCTTCGCGCCCACGGCCGCGCCCCGGCGTCCGCTGGTGGGCCCCGCGCCGGAGGGGCCCCGGGTCACCTTCCCCGCGGGCTTCGAGTACGCGCGCCTCTCCGTGGAGGACGCGGACGGGCAGCGGCTGGTGGACGTGCGGCGCTCACCGCAGCAGTGGACGCAGATATTGCTGCCGCCGCGCGACGTGTACTGGGTGCGCGCGCCGAACGCGGAGGCCCGCGTCACGCTGGCGGAGCTGTCGTCCGGGACGCCGGAGCTGCGCCCCCGCGAATTGCAGGAGCGCGGTCCCGCGGAGGAGGCGCTGCGGCGCGGGCTGTTCGCCGTGCCGCTGGACCGGTCGTTCTATGACGAGTACGTGGTCGCCGCGGGCCTGGTGCCGGTGGACTTCACGGCGTTCCAGCCGCCCGTCGTCGGGGGGCTGATGCCCCGGCTGTCCGCGCCGTCGTCGGACCTGGGCAGCGCGTGGGAGCTGGGCCTGGGCGCGGGGCGCTCGCCGCTGGGCCTGGCCCGCTTCGCCACCGGGCCCAGCCTGTCGTGGCGCAATCCGACGTCGGTGCACCTGCTGTACTACGGCGTGCGCGGGGCCTACGGCGTGACGCCGCTCGCGGCCCGGGACGGCATCCGCCTGCACCGCCTCACGCTGGAGGGCCTGGTGGGCCTACAGAATCCGGCGCGCACGCCGCTGTTCGCCGAGCTGGGCTTGGGCTGGGGCCTGCTGGGCCTGACGGCGCCGGGCTTCCGGCAGGCGGACCCCACGATGCTGACCACCCACGTGGCCGCGGGCGTCACCGGGCGGCTCGCGGGCATGAAGTTGCGGCTGTCGGCCCACGTGGGCCTGGACCGCGTCACCGCCAACGGGCAGACCGGCGCGGATCCGCAGTACGGCCTGGAAATCACCCTCCGGCGCTAGCGGACACGGGCCGGTGGGCCCGGCCGTGTCCGTGTGTCGTGCGCCGGCCTGCGCACGCCGCGCCCACACCCCGAGCCCCTGACGGTCGTCCCGTTCCATGCCCCGTTCGTTCCTCCTGCACATCGTGCTGCCGAGCACCGTCATGTCCGCGGTCCTGCTGGCGGGTTGTGACCCTCTCTGCGTCACCGGGCTCTCCCCGCCGGACAAGGGCTACGCGTACACGGATGACGCGGGTGTCTGTGTCGTCGTCGTGGAGGCGCCCGACGGCGACGACGCGGGGCTCGGTGGATCCGACGCGGGCACGCAGGAGGATGGCGGCGCCCGCCCCGTCCTGGAGGACGCGGGGACGGGTCCTCCGTAGTCCCGCGCTGGGGCGGCGGTTGTAGGGCATGGAAGACGGCGCCTATACAGTCGCCGCACCTTCGCGCGAGACGCCCCGCCCATGTCGTCGAATCCTCCCCTTCCGAACGCCTCCGCCACCTCGTCCCGCCGCGCCCTCCTCGTGGCGCGCACGCTGGCGGTGCTCGGGGGACTGGGCTGGTTCCTGTGGCTGGGGGGCGGGCCGGTGCTGCCGCCCACGCGCATCGACTGGATGATGCGCGAGGACTGGGCCGCGCACATCTTCGGCTGGTTCTTCTTCCGCAACGCGGACTGGCAGTTGCCGCTGGGCGCGGCGCCCAACCACTTCTTCCCCTACGGCACGTCGGTGGCGCTCACCGACGGCAACCCGTGGGTGGCCGTCCTGCTCAAGCCCTTCAACGCGCTCCTGCCCGCGGACTTCCAGTACACCGGGCCGTGGCTGGGCCTGTGCTACGCGCTGATGGGGTACTTCGGCGCGAGGCTGGTGGAGACGGTGTCCCCGCGCGCGGTGCCCGTGGCCCTGGGCGGCACGCTGCTGGCGCTGTCCCCGGCGATGGCGGCGCGCTTCGGGCACCCCACGCTGTGCGCGCACTGGCTGCTGGTGGCCCTCTTGTGGCTCAACCTGCGCGACCTGCCGGATGCGCGCACCGCGACGCGGAGCCTGGGCCTCGCGGCCCTCTTCAACGCCGTCGCCTCCGGCACCCATCCGTACTGGGTGGCCATGCTGATGCCGCTGACGCTGAGCTTGGGCGTGCGAATCGTCTGGAGCCGGAAACTCGGCCTCGCGCGCGTCGCGGGCGCGGTGGCGGGCATCATCGGGTTGGACGTGCTGCTGTTCGCTGTCTTCGGCTACTTCGGCGGACAGGGGCTGGGCGCGGAGGGCTTCGGAGACTTCTCCGCGGACCTGGCCACGCTGGTGAACCCGATGGGTTGGTCGCGCCTGCTGCCGGACCTGCCCGCGTCACCCCGGCAGGGAGAGGGCTTCGGCTACCTGGGCGCGGGCGCACTGCTGCTCGTCGTGCTCGCGGCGGTGAGCCTCCTCGCGCGCCTGCGGGAAGCGCGCACGGTGGACTGGCGCCGCGTGCTGCCCGCCGCCGTCGTGGTGGGGTTGATGGCTGTGTATGCATTGTCCTCGCGCGTGACGTGGCTGGGCCAGCCGGTGGCGGACCTGGGCGCGCTGTACGCGCCGCTGGAGAAGGCGACGAACGCGTTCCGCGCCTCCGGCCGCTTCGTCTGGCCCTTGAGCTATCTGATTGTCATTGGCGCGGTGCTGATGGTGGCGCGTCTGTGGCGCGCTGTCCCTGGCGTCACCGTGGCCGCGCTGACGGTGGCGCTGGCGGTGCAGGCGTATGACCTGCGTGAAGACAAGAGCGCGCTCTTCAAGCCCGTGCGCTTCCAGCGCCTGCAGTCCCCCGAGTGGGCCGCGCTCCAGGGCCCCTACCAGCATCTGGCCCTCTTCCCGCCACATGCGCAGTGGGTGTGCCGCTACGACGAGCCACTGGTGAACGCGCTGGCGTATCAGGCGTACCGGCTGAAGCTCACCTTCAACAGCGGCTACGCGTCGCGCACGCCCCAGGCCCTGGAGACCGAGTGCCACGCGAAGCTGCCCCGCGATGGCCTGGACGCGACCACAGCGTACGTGGTGCTGCCCGAACACCTGCGGCCGTTCCTGGACGCGGGCGCGCGGTGCGGCCGGGTGGAGGGATTGTCCGTGTGCGTGGTGGCCGGCAACACGGATGCATTCGCGCAGGGGCTCGCACGTCAGCCACTTCACTGACGCGAAGCGGCACTGAAAATCCTTTCAGTCACCGAGCCGCGCGGGATATTACCTTTCAGGTAGCCCGAAGGCGTTCGGGCCCACGTCGAAAGGAGCGTTCGATGCCCGCAGTGACGAAGCACGAAGCCGGGACGGTGTGCTGGGTGGACCTGATGGCCTGGGACCTGGAGAAGGCCAAGACCTTCTATGGGGGGCTGTTCGGCTGGACGTTCGAGACGGGGGGCCAGGAGACGAACTACTACACGATGGCCCGTTCCCAGGGCCGCGAGGTGGCGGCGCTGATGCAACGCGCGAAGGACGCTCCGTTCCCGCCGGTGTGGAACCTGTACTTCAGCGTGGAGAGCGTGGACCGCTCGCTGGCACGCGTGAAGGAGCTGGGCGGCCGGGAGCTGCTGGCCCCCATGGACGTGATGGACGCGGGGCGCATGGCCTTCTGTCAGGACTCCACCGGGGTGCCGTTCGGGCTCTGGCAGCCGAACCAGTTCCAGGGGGCCGGGGTGGTGAACGAGCCCGGGTCCATGGCGTGGAATGAGGTGAAGACGCGGGATGGCGCGAAGGCCCTCGACTTCTACAAGGGCCTCTTCGGCTTCACGGCGGAGAAGATGCAGACCGAGGAGATGGACTACTGGGTCATGAAGAAGAACGGGAAGGAGGTGGGCGGCCTGATGAAGATGACCGCGAGGGATCCCGCCGACCTTCCGCCCCACTGCGTGACCACCTTCTCCGTGGCGAACACCGACGAAGCCGCGGCGACCGTCACCCGGCTGGGCGGCAAGGTGCTCGTCGCGCCGTTCGACTCGCCCTACGGTCGCATCAGCATCGTCGCCGACCCCGGCGGCGCGAGCTTCGGCATCATCAAGCTGTCGGAGATGGGCGCGGCCTGAGTCGCGCCCCCCGCCTCGCTTGGGCCTCAGTGCATGAGGGCCGCCAGCGCGGCGGCCATCACCTGCTTCACGGGCACGTTCGCGGCCTGGGCCACGCGGACGCAGTCGTCGAACTCCGGGTGCGCGTTGAGCACCCGGCCGTCGCGCAGGCCCCGCTTCACGCGGACCTTGCCCCACGGCGTCTCCACCTCCACCCAGTCGCGCTCCAGCGCGTGGCGCTCCACCCGGTGGTAGCGCACGCCCAGCGACGTGGACTCGCGCAGCACCGTGTCCACCACCGCCTCGCGCAGGCCGCCCTCCACCAGCGCGCCCAACAGGTGCGCCGGCCGCCCCTTCTTCATCACCACCGGGGCCACCCACGCGTCCTTCGCGCCCACTTCCAGCAACCGCTCCACCAGGTGGCCCAGGAGCTGCGGCGTGGCGTCGTCCAGGTTCGCCTCCACCACCCACAGGCCTTCGGTGGCCTGCGCCTCCATGCGCCCCAGCGACGCGCGCAGCACGTTGGGCCGGTCGCGGAAGTCCTTGGTGCCGACGCCGTAGCCCACCTTCTCCACGATGAAGTCCGGCGGGTGGCCAATCTTCGTCAGCACCTTGAGCAGCGCCGCGCCCGTGGGCGTCGTCAGCTCGCCCACGCCCTCGAAGCGCACCGGCACGTCGCGCAGCAGCTCCAGCGTCGCGGGCACCGGAATGGGCATCTGCCCGTGCGCCACGCGGATGGTGCCGCTGCCCAGGGGCGGCGGCGCGGCGTGCACCTCCGGGTCCCCCAAGAGCTCCAGCACCACCGCCGCGCCGCAGATGTCCACGATGGAGTCCACCGCGCCCACCTCGTGGAAGTGGATGGCGTCGATGGACACCCCGTGCACCTTCGCCTCGGCCTCGCCGATGGCGCGGAACACCGCCAGGGCGCGGGCCTTCGCGCGCTCCGGCAGCGTGGTGGCGGCTTCGATGAGCTGGCGGATGTCCGCGTAGGCGCGGTGCGGGTGCGCTTCCTTCGCGTCCAGCACCACGTCCAGGTGCGTGCCGCTGATGGCGTGGCGCACCGCGCGCGACACCGCCAGCTTCCAGCCCGGCACGTTGAGGCCACTCAGGGCCTGGGTGAGCGCGTCGGGTGACACGCCCAGGTCGATGCCCGCCGCCAGGAACATGTCCCCGGCGATGCCGCCCACGGGCTCCAGGTAGAGGATGCGTCGCATGGCTTCAGCGCCGTCCCTTCGTGCGGGAGATGAGCGCCGCGTAGAAGCCGCCGCCAAACCCGTTGTCGATGTTCACCGTCGCCACGTTCGCGGCGCACGAGTTCACCATCGCGAGCAGCGCGGAGATGCCCTTGAGGTTCGCGCCGTAGCCCACCGACGTGGGCACCGCCACCACCGGGATTCCGACCAGGCCGCCCAGCGCGCTCGCGAGCGCCCCCTCCATGCCCGCCACCACCACCGCGACGTGGCACTCCTGGATCTCCTCGCGCCGGCGCAGCAGCCGGTGGATGCCCGCCACGCCCACGTCGTAGACGCGCCGCACCTCCGCGCCCATCGCCTCCGCGGTGAGCGCCGCCTCCTCCGCCACGGGGATGTCGCTCGTGCCGGCCGTCACCACCGCGACGAGCCCCGCCTTCACCTTGCGCTGGCGCATGTGGAAGATGCGCGCCACCGGGTGGTACTCGGCCTTGGGGAAGCGCGCGAGCAGCGCCTCCGCCTTGTCCGGTTGCAGCCGCGTCACCAGCACCGTCTGCTTGCGCTCCACGAGCGCGCCCACGATGCCCAGCAGCTGCTCCACCGTCTTGGGCTCGCCCAGCACCACCTCCGGGAAGCCGAAGCGCAGGTTGCGGTGCGTGTCGAGCGTCGCGTAACCCAGCTCCGCGTACGGCAGGTCCTTGAGCTTGCCCACCGCGTCGTCCAGGGTGACCTTGCCCGTCTTCACCTGACCCAGCAGCTGCCGAAGCGCCTTCTCGTCCATGGGCGACCGTCTACCCCACCCGCCCCCGGTGCTCCAGACGCGCGGCGGCGGGACGGGCCTGCCAGGGAGACCTACAGGCCCAGCCGGGCCAGCAGCGCCTGGGTGCTGCCGCGCTCCAGCACCAGCAGCATCCGCCCGCCCAGCGCCGTGGGGGCCGTGGCCGTGAAGTGCGCGCCCAGGACCACCACCGGGCCCGGACCGGCGTCCACCTCGCCCAGCACGCCCGCCAGCACCGGCCGCACCGGGCCGCGCTCCAGCCGGGGCACCGTGGGCAAGAGCCGCCAGCCCGTCAGCCGTCCGATGGCGGACAGACACGCGCTGGCGATGATGTTCGCCGCTTCCGCCAGGGCGCTCTCGCGCTCCTCGGGGGACGCGGGCTGGCCTCGCACCAGCACCGACTCCAGCGCCTCACCGTCCCGGGGCGGCAGCAGCAGCACCAGGGCGCCGCGCAGCTCGCCCGTCATGCCCAGGCGCACGGCGACGGCGGGACCGTCCTCGCCCGGGAGGGCCAGCCCGTCCTGGGGGTAGACCCAGCGCACTTCGGGGATGGACAGGTCCACGCGGCCGCCCATCAGGCGGGCCAGGGCGTTGGCACCGTGGCCACAGCCGATGTTGGCCACCTCGCGCAGGGCGTCGAGCTGCGCGTCGCTGGGCAGGGGCGGACTCACGCGGTCAGTAACCTCGGGACGTCCAGGATGAACACGGGCCGGCCATTGCCCAGGATGGTCACCCCGGACAGGCCCGGCAGCAAGTCCAGCGGTCGGGACAGGGGTTTGAGGACGACTTCCTCCTGCCCCAGGAGGCGATCCACCGCCAGCGCCACCTTGCCGGTGCCGGCATCCCCCTCCATCACCACGAAGGGCCGGAAGCCCGGCCGGGGTGACGCGGGCACGCCCAGGAGCACCTCCAGCGGGTGCACCGGCAACAGGCCGTTGCCATGGGGCAGGAGCGCCGTCTCCCGGCTGCGGCTCAGGGTCTCTGGATCCGCCTCCGTGGCGCCCACCACCTTGGCGATGGGCAGACCGAAGACCTCCTCCCCCACCTGCACGAGGAGCAGGTGCACGACGGCCACGGTGAGCGGCAGCCGCAAGGTGAAGACGGTGCCCCGGCCGCGCTCGCTGTCGATTTCGAGCGTGCCGCCCACGCTCTCCACCACGCGCTTGACGGCATCCATGCCCACGCCGCGCCCGGAGATGTCGGTGAGCTCCTTGGCGGTGGAGACGCCGGGGAGGCACGACAGCAGGAAGGCGTCGCGGTCCGCCATGCGCGCGGCGGCCTCTTCCGTGATGAGCCCGCGCTTCAACGCGGAGGCCTTGAGGCGCACGGGGTCCATGCCCCGGCCGTCGTCCTCGATATCGATGATGACCCGGTCGCGCGCGCGGCGCACCGTCACCAGCACGCGGCCGCGCACGGACTTCTTCGCGGCCAGCCGCTCCTCCGGGGCCTCCAGGCCGTGGTCGATGCAGTTGCGCAGCAGGTGCAGGAGCGGGTCGGCCAGCTCATCCAGGATGGCGCGGTCCAGTTCGATTTCCGCGCCGGTGATGACCAGCTCGACCTCGCGCTCCTTGCGGCGGGCCAGGTCGCGCGCGGCGCGGGGCAGCCGGTCGGTGATGAGCGACAGCGGCGTCATGCGCGCGCTCATCACCTTGTCGTGCAGGTCCTTCACCAGCGTGTGCAGCCGGTAGACGCCCTCTTCCAGGGCGGGGCGCGTGTTCTCCGGCAGCTCCTTGCCCACTTCGCGCAGACGGGCGGTGGCGAGCATCAGCTCGCCCACCGTGTCGAGGAAGTAGTCGAGCAGCTCCGTGCGCACGCGCACCGTGCGGGAGCTGGCGTCGGCGGTGGCGCGGGCGCTGTCCGACGTCGGCGGGGGGACGGCGATGATGGGCGGTTCGGGGACGGCCTGGGAGACAGAGACGACCTCCACCTCCGCCACGTTGCGCAGGGCCGTCTGGATGCCGGCCTCGCCCACGGCGGTCTCCAGGTCCACCTGGATGAAGCCGTCGGGGATGCGACCAGCCTTGAGTTCCTCCAGGGGAGGCCGCAGGTCCACGAGCGTGCCCAGGGTGGACAGCCGCTTGTGCACGAGGAACGCGCGCACGCCGGGCACCTGGCAGGTGGGCGAGATGCGCAGCCGCACGGACCAGCGGGGCGCGGCGGCGCGTCCGTCCACGCCCACGTTGGTGACGGCCTTGAGGCCCGCGGCCAGCGCCGCCACGGGGGAGCCGGGGTCGACCTCCGCCGGCACGCGCACCAGGGACTGCCCGGTGGGCGCCCCGTAGAGGGCATCCGGGCTGCTCAGTTCGCGCGGCGGCATCAGGCTGGCGGGAGGAAGGACCGCCAGGGCCGTGGACCCCGCCGCGCCGGAAGCACCCGGACCGTCCCGGCCAGCGCCGGAGTCCGGTCCCGGAGTCCCGGAAGCGCTGCCCGAAGTGCCCGAGCCCGACGTCCCGGCCGCACTGCCCGGAGCGCCCGAAGCCACCAGCCCCGACGCGTCAGCCGTGCCCGAAGCTCCGGCCGAGGGGCCCGAGCCCGACGTCCCAGCCGCACCGCCCGAGCCCGAACCCGACGCAGAAGCCCCATCCGAGGGGCCCGAGCCCGAAGCCGTACCGCCCGAACCCGTCGAGCCCGAGGCCGCGCTGCCCGAAACACTTGAGCCCGCCGGAGTACCGCCGGAGCCCAACGCCGAAGCCGTACCGCCGGAGCCTGACGCCGTGCCGCCCGAAGCGCCAGCAGCACCGCCCGACGTCCCGGCCGCATCCGAAGTGCCCTCGCCCTCCGCCCGCGCGCCCCCCGC
>NZ_RAWD01000285.1:0-12178 GCF_003612065.1 Corallococcus sp. CA047B | reverse complement strand
CAGCGCTCCGGGTGAACCCGGAGACCCGGGCGATTTCGGCGGCGGCGTGGGAGGCCCCGGAGCGCGTGGGTGCGGGGCATCCGCTGGCGGCGTGCCTGGAGTCGCTGTGCCAGAACGCAGTGGGCATTGGAGTGGACGTGTTCCTGCGCTTCGACGACTTCCACCTGCGGGCCGGGTGTCCGGACGGGATGGAGTCCACGGAGGAGGCGGGCGTGGCGGTGCGGGCGTTCCGGTCCGCCTTCAGCCAGTTCCATCCCCGGGCGTCGGGGCCGGCGTACCTGTCGAGCGGCCTGGTGCTGGCGAAGCTCCCGCGCGGCGCGAGGGCGGAGCTGGTGGAGCCCGGGTTCTACTTCGCGCACTACTACCGCGAGGAGCTGTGGGAGGCGGCGGCGGAGCAGGCGCGCAAGGGCGGCGTGCTGGGGCCGCGGGCGGCGTGCGCGTACATCGACGCGCTCCTGGAGAAGGCGGACGACGCGGTGGAGCTGGACTGGCCCGTGGAGCAGGGCACGGCGACGTGGAACTGGCTGACGCGCGTCTGTCTTCCGGCGGTGGCGGGGAGCGCGGAGCGGGTCCGGATGTTGTTGGAGGGCGGGTACGGGGGCGCGAGCGGGACGGAGAGCTTCCCGTTCGGCCACCTGGACGGGGGGCCCTGGAATCCCCCGGTGGGACTGCGCGAGCCGGAGGACGTGGGGCACGCGGAGTTCATCATCGACGACCTGGAGCACCTGCTGCCGGAGTTGCCGAAGCAGGGCGTGCTGCTGGCCGCGCCGCGCTGGATGGCGGTGGGACAGACGCTGGATTCACCCGCGCTGCGCAGGGCAGGAATCACGCGCGAGGAGGCCGGAGGTTTTGGCCTGTTCAACGCGGCCGCGCATGACATGGACGAAGAGGATGATTGAGGACTTGAGCCGGTTGCTACACGCAGACGGGCAATGACGCCGTCCTTCCCTGGGCGGGACGTGCCGCGAGGGCGGCGGCTGCGGCCCATGCCACCCAGCGCGTCCTGGAGGCCGCGGACGTGGCGCGGATCGAGTACCTGCTGGTGGAGTGCGCGAAGGAGGCGCACTTCAAGATCAACGAGCGGGAGTACGGGGAGGGAAAGAGTCCAGACGATGCCGAGTGCATGCGAGAGGTCGGCAAGGACAAAGCGGGCGACCCCGTCCCCCGGCAGGCGGAACTGGGCCGCATGAAACACGAGCGTGCCTTCAAGTGCGTCCAGCAGGAAATCCTCCGACTCTTTCCCGAGAACATCTCCATCGAACCGCGTTATGGCCCCGACGGCAAACTGGGTGGATACACATTAACAAGCCAACGGACGGGCTCCATGAAGCCAGATGTCGCGATTCATGCCTCAGGTCAGCCAGGACAGGTCCAGTGCATCTACGACTTCAAATTCCCATGCACCAAGGCCGGAAAGGAGAAGCCGGGCTCCTACCCCAACACGCAAGACCAAATGATCCGATATAAACAACTCGGCGGAAAATGTAATCCCGCCATTGTCACACCCCAGTTGGGAGTCATTCGTGACTAGGTATTCGCCATCGGAACACTTCGCCGAGCAACTCCCAAGGGTTCAGCTCGTGGTGCGAGTCGTCTTCTACCTGCCGCATGACCACAAGGCGTTGGCCCCCGTCATGCAGCAACTGCTCGACACCTACCTCCATCACATTGGGGATGCCAGGAGCAAACTGACAACTGGCTACAACCCCGACATCAACGAGGATTGGATCCCGCTTACAGCTTCCACTTGGAAAATCATCCGCGAACACCTGGAAAGACCTCGCTTTGGATATCTGGATGACATGGACGAGGACTCCACCTGGTTTTGGGTCTTGACCAAGCGAGGGTTTGACACCTGGATGCAACTGACCGGAGACCCCTTCGATCCCTCTGGCCATGAATTCAGATACATCTCCCGGCTACCGTGGCGCGAACCGTCGTCCGAACACAGTAGACTGAGCGTCAGTGTCCCGATTCGCTTCATCACAGACCACGGCCCCGACAAGGTACGAGAACTCGCCTTGGCGCTCGCGGAGCATCTTCCCTTCACGACGGGCCATGCCGGACTGTCGCTCTCTTTTACCAGAGGCGAGTCAAGGCTCCTCCCCCTCCTCAAGGACCAGCTGATCCGACATCCTGGCTGGGATGTACCGATCGCAGGCACCACGGTGCATCTGGGCAACCAGATCGACGGCGTGCACTGGCTGAACTTCCTGGGCCCCTCCGTGCTTGAAGCCGTGGGCGGCGCCCAGACCCTTCGCTCGCGCCTGAGCGCTCCTGACACCACCGTCCAGGAGCTCACCGGCGGACGTGCCCTGGTCACCCTCGGAGCCGCCCCACTGGCGGGCGACACGAAGATGGATGAACCGGAACCGCTGTTGGCGTACCGCGAACTCGCCCGGGTCCTGGAGCCCTGGCTCCAACCCTTCTACCCCTTCAACACCTGGTCCGACTTCACCGAAGAGGAAACCCGCCGCTGGTGGCGCCGCTTCCTCGACTGAGAAGAACATGCCGATAACGGATCGCGACAGCGCAGTCGACACGCTCCGACAGTTGGGATTCGTGGCCCGTGCCCGTGACTGGGCCCTGGGCCGCACGGTCTTCGTCACCCTTCCCCCACCCTCGATGCGGCGGTCGACTTCCTCCGGGAGCAGTTCGGGACCTGAACACCCCCACGGAAGCCGCTCCACCGTGTAGGTCCACCTGGGGCGCCGCGAGGATCAACCGTGGAGGATTTTTCTCACGCGTTGCCCGTGGACCCACCCCGCTGGTAAGGCGCTCCCAGGTCGTTCACGGCGGGCGGACGCGGTCGCGTTCGTTCCGGCCCTCGCGGATCGGAGTGGGTTCGATGCGGTCACAGCACGCTGTCTGGAGCAGGGTCCTGGTGTTCGTGGCGGGCTTGAGTCTTCTGGCCTGCGGCACGAAGGAGCAACCGATGCGTGCGGAGGCCACGCGCGCCCCTCTCGCCTCGCCCCCCGGCTGGGCCGCCACCGCGCCCATGGCCAATCCGCGCGCGCAGCACGCGGCCATCCTGCTTCCGTCCGGTGAACTCCTGGTCGTCAACGGGGTCAACCGAACTGGCTTCGTGCTCGCCGCGGAACTCTTCAATCCGGCGACCGGTGCCTGGCGCGGCGCGGGTGCTCCCGGCATCCAGGGCAACGTCACCCTGGGCGTGCTGCTCCCCAGCGGACAGGTGCTCGTCATGAGCGATGGGTCCACCTCGGGCCGCCTCTACGATCCGGCGTCCGGAACGTGGACCGCCACGGGAAACATGGCGCAGACCCGCGCACTCTCCACCCTCACCCTCCTGAACTCGGGACAGGTGCTGGTCGCGGGCGGCACCGGCTCTGGCGGCGTCCGGCTCGCTTCCGCCGAACTGTACAATCCCGCGACCAACACGTTCCTCCCCACGGGCGCCATGACCCTGGGCCGGGGCGCGCACGTCGCCACCCTGCTGAAGGACGGACGGGTGCTCGCGGTGAGTGGCTTCAACCAGGCGGGTGAAGTGGCTGGCGCGGACCTCTATGACCCCGCGACCGGCACCTGGTCCGCCGCCGCCGCCCCGCTGGTGGCCCGGCACTACGCCACCAGCACCCTGCTGCCGGATGGACGCGTGCTGCTCGCGGGCGGCTTCGCCGGCGGCGGAGTCACCAACCAGTCAGAAATCTATGACCCGGCGGCCAACACCTGGACCGCCACCGCGAACCTCACGTTCCCGCGCTCGGGCCACTCGGCCACGCTGCTGCCCGATGGCCGGGTCCTGGTCACCGGAGGGTCCCTCGGCGGCGGCGCGGCCGCGCAGATCGCCTCGGAAGTCTATGACCCCGCCACGGGCACCTGGTCCGCTGCGGGTTCAATGCTCATCGGCCGCGAGAACCACACGGCGACGCTGCTTCCCTCCGGCAAGGTGTTGGTCGCGGGCGGATACACCAGCGCCCCCAGCCTCACCTTCTACGCGGAGACGGAGCTCTACGATCCCGCGGTCAACCGCTGGTCCCCCGCCGGCGCCATGGGCACGCCCCGGACCGACCCCCTCGTCGTGCTGCTGCCCACGGGCAAGGTGCTCGTCGCGGGAGGCCGCGCGGCGGGCGGCCCGTCGGCGGTGTCGGAGGTGTATGATCGGACGACCAACGCGTGGACCCCCACGCCGGACCTCGCCTCGCCCCGCGAGCGCGCCACCGCCACCCTCCTGCCTTCGGGTCAGGTGCTGGTCGTGGGCGGTCGCAATGGCGCCAATTCGGTGAGCTCCGCCGAGCGCTACAACCCCACCACCAACGTCTGGGACCCGGCGGTGTCGCTCCCCAATCCCCGCCACCTGCACACCGCCACGCTCCTTCCGGATGGCCGGGTGCTCGTGGTCGGAGGTCAGCTCAACACGACGGTGATTGGCTCCGCGGAGCTGTACGACCCGGCGGCCAACACCTGGACCGCGGCGGCCCCCCTCGCCTCCGCCCGTGGCGGACATTCCGCCGTGCTGCTCCTCGATGGCCGCGTGCTCGTGGTGGGTGGCCATGACAACGGCGGCGCCGAGCTCGCCAGCGCGGAGCTGTACGACCCCGCGACCAACACCTGGGCTCCCGCCGCGGCACTCGCCCAGGCCCGCGACGAGCTGACGCTGACGCTGCTGCCCTCCGGTCAGGTCCTGGCGGCGGCGGGCATCTCCGCCTTCGTGGAGCTCACGTCCGCGGAAGTCTACGACCCCGGCACGAACACGTGGACCACGACCGGGCCGCTCGCGCAGGCGCGCTGGCACCACACCGCTTCGCTGATGCCCTCCGGCAAGGTGCTGGTCGCGGGCGGTCTGACCGTCAATGGCGACTACGCCGACGCCGCGGAGCTCTTCGATCCGCTGACCCGCACCTGGAGCACCACCAACGCGCCCGCCGTGGCGGGCGGACTCATCTCCGCCGCCCTCGCCTCGGGCGAGGTGCTCGTCGCGGGAGGCATGGACGCGCCCACCGCCCAACTGTTCGAAGGCACCGGCGCGCAGCCCGCGTGGAAGCCGGTGGTGGACAACCCGGCGACCCTGGTGGCCGCCTGCCCCACCGTGCTCGAAGGCCTCCTCTTCCGGGGCATCTCCGGCGCGAGCAGCGGCAGCTACTCGGACTCCCCCACCGACTTCCCCCTCGTGCGCCTGAAGGCCGCGGAGGGTGGGCGTCTCTGGACGCTTCCCAGCTCCGACTTCTCGTCCACGCGCGCGACGGTGACCGTGCCCGCCGGCACGCCGCTGGGCACCTACGCGCTCTCCGTCTTCGCCAACGCCATCCCCGGTGGACGCATGGTGCAGGTGGTCGCCAACCAGGCGCCCACGGCGCTGGATCAGGCGGTCTCCTCGGCGGTGGACACGCCCGCGGCCATCATCCTCACCGGGACCGACCTGGATGTGGGGCAGGTGTTGAGCTTCACCGTGGTCACCCCGCCCCAGCACGGCACGCTGAGCGGCACGCCGCCCAACGTCACGTACACCCCGACGGCGGGCTACGTCGGCGACGACAGCTTCACCTTCCGGGCCCGGGACTGCGTCCAGGACAGCGCCGTGGCCACGGTGTCCATCACCGTCACGGCCGGGCCGCTTCCGGGCCTCACCTGCCCCTCGGACGTCACCGCCGAAGCGACGGATGCGAATGGCGCCATCGTGATGTACCCGCCGGCCGTTCCGGATCAGGCGGGCGCCCTGGTGGACTACTCGGCGGACTCGGGTGACCGCTTCCCGGTGGGCACCACGACCGTCACCGCGACGCTGCCCAGCTCCCAGGTCTCGTGCACGTTCCGCGTCATCGTGCAGGACACCGTGGCGCCCGTCGTGAGCTGCCCGGCGGACATGACGGTGACGTCCAATGACGCCTCGGGCGCGACGGTGACGTTCGAGCCCACGGCCACGGACGCCATCTCCTCCCCTCCGTCAGTGACGTCCTCGCCCGCTTCGGGCAGCACCTTCCGGGCGGGTGACACGCGGGTCACCGTCACCGCCACGGACGCGGCCGGCAATTCCTCCCAGTGCACGTTCCAGGTCCGGGTCCAGGCAACCGTCGTGGAGATCGCGGGCGGTGGCTGCCAGAGCACCGGCGACGGCGCGCTGCCCGCGCTGGCGCTCCTCGCGGGGCTCGCTTCGTGGAGCGGCCTGCGTCGCCGCCGCACCGTCAGCGGGGTGAACTGAGCCATGCGCCACGGATCCGAACGTCTCGCACGCCCCTTCCTTTCTCGAATGGACTTCTCCTTGCGTACACAGGCTCAGAGATGGGCGCTGGCCGCGCTGCTGGCCGCCGCCCCCACCGCCCTTGGCCAGACCACCACGAGTCCCCTCGTCCCGTTGGATCTGGAGCGCTTGCGCTTCACTCCGGGGGCCACGGACTCGATGCTGGTGGACACCGGCAACGTGCTCCCCGAGGGCGGCTACCGCCTGCTCCTCATGGCCCACCACGAGCGCGGCATCCTTCTCCTGCAGGGCAGCGACGGGCTGGAGCGCTCCATCATCCACTACCGGACCTCCGGCTGGCTCGCGGGCGCGTGGTCGCCCATCGAGAACCTGGAGCTGTCCGCGAAGCTGCCGGTGATCATCCACCAGGCAGGCCATGGCGCGGAGTCGCTGGTCGGCGTGTCGGAGCCGAAGTCCTTCGGCCTGGGGACGCCGGAGCTGGGCGCCCGGTACGCGCTCCTGCGTCGTGAGGACGGAGACCCGGTGTTCCTCGGCCTGGGCCTGGACATCGGGATTCCGGGCGGCACCGCGGACGCGTTCGGCCGGCAGCAGGGCTGGGCGGGGTTCCAGTTCGCGCCCCGCGTGGCCGTGAGCCGCGAGGTGGGCCCCGTGGTCCTGGGTGCCAACGCGGGCGTGCGGATCCGCTCGCGTGAGGTCGAGCCCGGTCGCGACGTCGGCACCGAGTTGGAGCAGGGCGTGGTGGTGGCCACGCGCGGAACCGGCCTGAGGGCTGAAGTCGCATTGCAGGCCGCCGAGTCCCTGGTGGAGTCGGACCTGGCGCTGGAGCTGCTGGGCGGCGTGCGCCTCCCGGTGGGCAAGGGCTTCGAGGCGTTCGCCATCGGCGGGCATGGCTTCACGGACATCCCGGGCACGCCGTCGCTCCGGTTCGCGGCGGGCATCGCGTACGCGCACCAGCCGCCGCGCGAAGACAAGTGCCAGAGCGGTCGCAGCCACACGCCGGCCGAGTGCCCGAACCAGGATGACGACGGGGACTCGGTGCCCAACGGCGAGGACAAGTGCCCGCTGGAGGCCGGTTCGAAGGACAACGGCGGCTGCCCGGACACCGATTCGGACAACGACGGCGTCGTGGACCGCGAGGACAAGTGCGCCTCGGAAGCGGGCCTGCCGAAGTACCAGGGTTGCCCCGCGCCGGACGCGGACAAGGACGGCGTGCCGGACGACGAGGACAAGTGCCCGCAGCAGGCCGGGACCGCGGCCAACAACGGCTGCCCTGCGTCCGACACGGACCAGGATGGCGTCCCGGATGACCAGGACAAGTGCCCGAAGGAAGCTGGCACCGTGGCCAACAACGGCTGCCCCGCGCCCGACTCGGACAAGGACGGCGTCCCGGATGACCAGGACAAGTGCCCGAAGGAAGCCGGCACCGCGGCCAACAACGGCTGCCCTGTGATCGACTCCGACAAGGACGGCGTCCCGGACAACGAGGATGCGTGCCCGAAGCAAGCCGGCACCGCGGCCAACAACGGCTGCCCTGCCGAGGAGCCCAAGACCGAGGAGCCGACGAAGTCGCCGCTGGAGCACCACGTCCGGTTCCCGTCCGGTCTGGCGGAGTTCCAGGAGGAGGAGCAGCGCGAGCTGAACGCGGTCGCGGACTACCTGAAGGCGAATCCCCGCATCACGCTGCGCATCGAGGGCCACACCGACAACAGCGGCCCGGATGAGCTCAATCGCACGCTCAGCCAGCAGCGCGCGGATCGCGTGCGTGAGTACCTCATCCAGAAGGGCATCGCGGGCTCGCGTCTGGAGGCGAAGGGCTACGGGCCCGAACGCCCGCTGCAGACCAACGACACGCCCGAGGGCAAGAGCGCGAACCGCCGCGTGGAGTTCGTCACCGTGACGAAGTAGCGCAGGAACCGAAGACGCCGCTTCGTGGACCGGAAGGCAGGGTCCGCGAAGCGGCGCACGGGAGCATCAAGCGTCTTCCGGCTGCAACTGCACCAACGCCGGCAGCTCCGCCGCACGGTCGCGAAGCCGCGCCTTGGGCCGGATGGCCACCGGGACGCGCGCGGCCGCGAGCAGATCCAAATCAAACACGTTGTCGCCGAAGGCGGCGTAGAGCGGCCGGTCCGTGCGCTGCCTGAGGCAGTTCACCTTGCCAGGGCCGTAGGGCACGGGCTCGAAGACAGACGTCCGCAGCCGACCGTTCTCTTCCCTCGGCGTGCACGCCAGCACGAACTCCGACGTCAGGCCCACCTCGCGCACCGCGGCCTCCACCACCGCTCGCGGAGACGCGCTGACGACGTAGCAATCCACGCCCTGGCTCCGGGCCCAATCCACCACCCGGCGAGCCTCCGGATGGATGCGTCCAGCCACGCCCCGCCGCTTCACCACGTCCTCGGCGAAGCCGCGCACCTCCTCCACGTGCCAGCCCGCGAACACCCACGCCATCATCTCGTAGGTGTCCTTCTCCGGCAGCCGCCCGGCCTCGAACGCCGCGAACAGGGCGCGCGCCAGCGTCACCGCGTCCGGATGTGACGCCACACCATGCCGGGCCCCCAATCCCTCCAGCGCCTCCCGGGCCTCGGCCCGCACGCCACCGTGCTCCAGCAGGGCGAGGAACAGGTCGTCCCCCACGTCCCCGCTCCACAGCGTGCCGTCCCCATCGAAGGCCAGCACGCCGTCCGGCGTCTGCGCGGCCTCGCGACGGATGCGCTCCAGCGTCTCCTCGACCCGCTCCATCCTCATGTCCGTCATCCTCGCCGGCCCTCCTGTCCGGTGTCACCCCGTCCGAAAGCGCCTGCCACGCGAGGTGTTCAACACCGGCCCCTGCTTCCATGTCGGCACAGGCATTCGCGGCGCCAGGAGCATGGCTACCTTCCCGGCATGGCAAGGACCGAGAAGGAGAAGATGCTCGCCGGCGAGCTGTATCTCGCCACGGACCCCGAGCTGATGGCCGAGCGGGCCCGCACGCGCAAGCTCCTGCGCTCGTACAACCAGTCCACCGAGGACGAGCTGAAACAGCGAGAGAGCCTGCTCGCCCAGCTCCTGGGCGCGGTAGGCGAAGGAACGTGGATTGAACCCCCGTTCTTCTGTGACTACGGCGCGCACATCCGGCTGGGCGCGCGCGTGTTCATGAACTTCCAGTGCGTCATCCTCGACTGCAATCCGGTGACGCTGGGAGATGACGTGTTCATGGGTCCCGGCGTGCAGCTCTACGCGGCCACGCCCCCCCTGGACGCGGACGAGCGCATCAAGGGCCCGGAGCTGGGACGTCCCATCACCCTCGGCTCCAAGGTGTGGATTGGAGGCGGCTCCATCATCTGCCCGGGCGTCACCGTTGGGGAAGGCACCACCATCGGCGCGGGCAGCGTGGTGACCCGCGACATCCCGCCCTACGTCTTCGCCGCGGGCAACCCCTGCCGCGTCATCCGGAACCTGCGTTAGACGGAGCCGCTCTCCTCGACGGCCTCGCCCTCCTCCACCCCGCCGGGCCCTTCCACGGTGCGCTCCAGCGTCCGAGCCAGCGCGACACGAGCCTCCGCGACCTCTTCGGACGCCGCGCCATCTCCGGTGCGCGCCGAAGCGGGCACCGTGCCCTCCAGCTCCTCGGGGTGCAGGCGGAACCACTTCGCGATGAGCATCACCTCCTGCGCCTCCTGCGCACGAAGGCCAATCGCCTCCGGCTCCGGCATCGCGAAGATGTCCCGCACCCGTGCCTCCAGCGCCGACAGTTCGTCCGACGTCTGGGGTGCCGGCACCTCCGCGCGGATCCGCCCCCGGCGCAGCACGTAGGTGCGGTCCTCGCCCCCGAGCTGCCCCCGCACCGTGTAGACCAATGACAGGCGTCGCAGTGTCTGGCCCAGTTCGACAATCCACGACCGCACGCGCTCCAGCCGCTCGGCCCGGTCGCGCAGCTCCGCCGCGTATTCGAACTGGAGCCGCCGCGCCGCCATCGCCATGCGCTCGCGCAGGATGACCAGCGGCCGGTCCGACCCTCCGTTCAGGAATGCCCGCGCCAGGGCCACCCGCTCCAGGTACTCCGCCTGGGTGCACCCGCCCGCGCACGGGGAGAGGCAGCGCGCCATCTGCCCCCGCATGCACCGGGGGTCGTCCTTCATGGGGAAGAGCTGGAATTGATCCGCCAGCCGCATCGGCGTGTCGGAAGGACAGTCGCGCAGCTCCAGCAGGTCGTTCACCGCGCGCACCACGTCCGCCATGGTGTGCCGGCCGTGGAAGGGCCCGAAGTACTCCGCGCTCCCGCCGCCGCCGGGCTGCCCCACGACGCGCAGCCGGGGCACGGCCTCCCGCGTGAGCTGCAGGAAGCAGTGCGCGCGGTCCTTCTTGTGCTCCACGTTGTAGAGCGGCCGGTGGCTCTTGATGAGCCGGAACTCGTGCAGCAGCGCCGCGAACTCGCTGGCCGTGTATTCCCACTCCACCCGGTGCGCCTGCGCGATGATCTCCGCCGCCTTCTCGCCCTCGTCCGCGCGGAAGTACGACAACAGCCGCGTGCGCACCCGCACGGACTTGCCCACGTAGAGCAGCTCTCCGGCGGGACCGAACATGCGGTACACGCCGGGCCGGTTCTCGGCCTGCGCGCGAACGTGGTTCAGGAGGCCTGTGACGCGGGGATCCATGCGACGGTGGGAGCCGGGCCACCTGCGGCACCCGGGCTCCGCAGGCTAACCCGTCAGGTCGCGCCGCACCGCGCTTGCTGCCCCCGCGAAGACATCCCGGCCGGTGGGCGGGCGACAGGACACGCGCCCCTGCCCCCGCCGGGTTTCAGCCCACGTCCTTCAGGGTGACGGCGGTGGCGGCGGCCTCGTCCTTGAGGTCCTTGGGCGTGGCCACGGCGGCCTTCAGCTCGCGGTACGTCTGCGCGTAGCCGTTGCGCAGGATGCCCTCGCGGATGCGCTCCATCAGCTTCTGGTAGTGCCGCACGTTGTGCACCGACAGGAAGCGCGAGCCCAGGTGGTGCTTGCCGCGCATCAGGTGTTGCAGGTAGCCGCGCGTGTAGCGCTTGCACACGTAGCAGTCGCACTCCGGATCCAGCGGCCCATCCTCCAGCCGGTAGGCCGTGCGCGTGATGCGGACGAGGCCCTGGAACGTGTACGCATACCCCTGCTGCGCCATCTTGGTGGGGATGATGCAGTCGAACATGTCCACGCCGCGCAGCACCGCCTCCAGCAGGTCCGTGGGGGTGCCCACGCCCATCAGGTAGCGCGGCTTGTCCTGCGGCAGGGACGCGGTGGCGCGCTCGGTCATCGTGTCGCGCTCCACCTTCGTCTCCCCCACCGCCAGCCCACCGATGGCGAACCCGTCGAAGGGCAGCTTGGTGAGGAACTCCGCGCTCGCGTCGCGCAGGGCCGGGTGCACGCCGCCCTGGACGATGCCGAACAGCGCCTGGCCCGTGGACCGCTTCTCCTTCGCGGCCAGGCTGCGCACCGCCCAGCGGTGGGTGCGCTCCATGGCCTCGCGCGTGCCGGCCTCGTCGGTGCGCGAGTCGATGCACACGTCGAGCACCATCATGATCTCCGAGTTGATCGCCTGCTGCATGGCGATGCTGGACTCGGGGCTCAGGAGCTGGCGGCTGTTGTCATAGAAGCTGCGGAACTGCGCGCCCTTCTCGGTGATGAGCCGGTCCTCCGGCAGGGAGAAGATCTGAAACCCGCCCGAGTCCGTCAGCACCGCGCCATCCCACCCCATGAACGGGTGGATGCCGCCGAAGCGCTCGAACACCTCCGCGCCGGGCCGGAGCATCAGGTGGTAGGTGTTGGCGAGCAGGATCTTCGCCCCCGTCTCCTTCACCTCCTCCATCCCGAGGTGGCGGAAGCCCGCGTGGGTCGCCACCGGCATGAACATCGGCGTGGGGAAGGACCCCTTGCGGGTGTGCAGGATGCCCGAGCGGGCGCCAGTGGGGTCGGTGTTCAGGAGTTCGAAGCGGACGGCCATTGTCGGGGCCTTATACCCGCGGCGCCCGCCGGGAGGCACCCGCTTCCTGGGGACGCCCGCCCGCCCTCCAGG